>DIVU01000039.1 GCA_002423365.1 Desulfuromonadaceae bacterium UBA6124
TCGCCAACTTTTTCCACGAACCGCGTGCGGATTACATCATCGGCTTTCCGGCGGCGGGAATCTGGAAGCTGCGCTTCAACAGCGATTGGCAAGGCTACAGCGACGACTTCCAGGGGAATCCGAGCAGCGACGTCACGGCCGAGCCGGGCGAGCGAGACGGAATGCCCTGCCGGGCCGCACTCACCATCGGCCCCTACAGCGTGCTGATCTTTTCCCAGTAACCTTGGGGGCAGGCATATCTTGATTTAAAAAATGAATAATTCCGGAGTATTGAAATGAAAATTCTTCTCGTTTACCCGTATTACCCGACCACATTCTGGAGTTTCCGGAACGCCATGAAATTTATCGACCGCAAGGCGAGTTTCCCGCCGCTGGGGCTGATGACCGTGGCGGCGATGCTCCCCGAATCCTGGGACAAGCGTCTTGTCGACATGAACGTCCGTTCCCTCGAAGACGACGATCTCCTCTGGGCCGATTATGTCTTTATCAGCGCCATGACCATTCAACGCCCCTCGGTCCGTGAGGTGCTCGAGCGTTGTCGACGGCTCGAGGTTAAAACCGTCGCCGGCGGCCCGCTCTTCACTTCCTGCCACGAGGATTTCCCCGAGGTCGACCATCTGGTGCTGGGCGAAGCGGAAATGACCCTGCCCTTGTTTCTGAAGGATCTGCGCCGTGGGATGCCCCGACGTCTCTATGTCGCCGAGGGCTGGGCACCGCTCGATGAAACGCCCGCTCCCCTCTGGGATCTGGTGGCGATGAAGGATTACGCCGCCATGAATATCCAGTACGGACGGGGCTGCCCCTTCGACTGCGAGTTTTGCGACATCACCGCGCTCTTTGGCCGCAAACCGCGCAGCAAGCCCCTGGATCGGATTCTGGCTGAACTGCAGACCCTTTATGTTTGGGGCTGGAAGGGGGCGGTCTTCTTTGTCGACGACAACTTCATCGGCGACAAGCCGAAGTTGAAGCGGGAGGTTCTGCCGGCCCTGATCGATTGGATGAAGGCGAGGAAGTATCCTTTTTATTTCTACACCGAGGCGTCCATCGATCTGGCCGATGATCCCGAGTTGATGGAACTGATGGTTCGCGCCGGCTTCGAGGAGGTCTTTATCGGCATCGAAACGCCCCATGCCGAGGGGCTGGCCGAAAGCGGCAAGGTGCAGAACAAGAACCGCGATATGATCGCCGCCGTCAAACAGATCCAGCAGGCCGGGCTTCAGGTGCACGGCGGCTTCATCGTCGGTTTCGACAGTGATCCGGCGTCGATTTTCGACCAGCAGATCCGTTTCATCCAGGAAAGCGGCATCGTCACCGCCATGGTCGGCGTGCTCTCGGCTCTGCGCGGGACCAAACTCTACCGGCGACTGGAACGGGAAGGGCGCCTGCTGAAGGATTCCTCCGGCGACAACACCGCCATCGACATCAATTTCATTCCGCACATGAAACCCGAGGTCCTCATCGCCGGTTACCAGAAAATCCTCAACACCATTTACGATCCCAAGCAGTATTACCAGCGCGTGATCCAGCTTTTCAAGGAATACCGGCCCCGGCCTCAGGCGAGTTTTCATCTGCAGAAGGGGCATTTGGGAGCGCTTTTCAAAACGATGCTGTTTCTTGGGGTGCTCGGCAAAGAGCGCTTCCATTACTGGAAACTCTTCTTCTGGTCGCTCTTCCGGAAACCGCGTCTCTTCCCGCTGGCCATCACCTATGCGGTGTACGGTTTCCACTTCCGCAAGGTCGCGGAAAAAATCAAAGGTTGCGGAATGTTCGACGGCAACGAAGGTTGGGATGCCAAGAACGGCTATGTTTGATGGCGTCGCCATAAGCCTGGGCGTCCAGGCGGGATGAGGGGACGGGAGAAGTCCGGAAATTTCCGACTAATCGAAGGGTATGCAATGGAAACTGACAAAAACCAGTTTGGTGAAGCCGCCAAGTTGCGAAGCCGCGCGGAAAACTATCTGAACGCGCAAGGGGTGGAAGAGAATGTTTCCCGGACGGACGATGAAAATCGTCGTCTGCTTCACGAACTGCAAGTTCACCAGATCGAACTGGAAATGCAGAACGCGGAACTCAGCCAGGCTCGAGATGAAGCAGAGAAGGCCTTGCGCGAGTACACCGACCTCTACGATTTCGCTCCCATCGGCTACCTGACCATCGATCGCGCCGGAACCATCCGCGGCGCCAACCTTACCTTCGCGAGCCTCGTCGGGGTCGAGCGCTCCCGGCTGCGCGGCCGGCATTTCGGGCGGTTTGTCACTGACGAAGACCGTTCCTCTTTTGCCGAATTCCTCGAAAAAATCTTCACGAATAAAGGCAAGGAGGTCTGTGAACTGGCTCTCCTGAAGGATGCATCCCCTCCGCTTTTTGTCTTGATCGAAGCCGTGGCCGACGCTTCCGAGCAGGAGTGCCGCGCTGCGATCATCGATATTTCCCCGCGCCGTCAACTGGAGGCGGAACTCGAGACGTTGCATGCCGATCTTACCGCCCGCGCCGCCGAGTTGGAAGCCGCGAATACCGACCTAGAGGCGTTCAACCACAGTGTCTCCCACGATCTGCGTGGGCCGTTGACCATCGTCGCCGGTTTTTGCGATGTGGTCGATGGCGTGTACGGAAATCAACTCGCCGGAGAGTGCCGAGACTATATCCGGGAAATCCATGGCGGCGCCATGCGCATGAGTCGGATTATCGATACCCTGCTCAGGTTTTCCACCGTCAAACGCGCGGAAATCCGCCGTAAAAAAGTCAGTCTGAGCAAAATAGCCAAGGCCGTGGCCAAAAGCCTGCAAGTCGCGGAGCCGGAGCGCAAGGTCACCTTCCGCTGCGCCGCGGGGATAACCGCCAAGGGCGACGTGGAGCTGTTGCGTCTGGTTCTCGATAACCTGATCGGCAACGCCTGGAAGTATTGCGGCAAGCAGGAAAAGGCTCTCATCGAATTCGGCGTGACCGAAGTCGACGGGCAACCGGCCTATTATGTCCGGGATAACGGGCCGGGCTTCGACATGGCGCTTGCCGCCAAGCTGTTTGTGCCCTTTCAGCGGCTTCCCGGAACCGAAGCCGCGGGCCACGGCATCGGTTTGGCCACGGTGGACCGGATCATCAGCCGCCACGGCGGCAAAGTCTGGGCCGAAAGCAAACCGAACGAAGGCGCGACCTTCTATTTCACCCTGGGATAGTCCTTATTCCGAGTAATTGTACGAAGGCAATCAGCAAGGCCCGGTCAAATGCCCGGGCCTTTTTTCTTAACAAAACGACGATGCCCTGATCTCCTTGCGAGATTAGGGCCTTTCAGTCAGCTCCGGGCGTTATTTGGAGCAGCAGGTTCCCCCTTGTCCGGAGGCACAGCCGCATTTCCCCTTGCCTAACAATTGTGCCGTCGCGAGGAGGCCGGCCTTGAAGATCAGGTCCGCCGGAATTCCCCTGTTTATGCCGCTTTGACAGGGAACCAGGATGTCGTCTGGTTGGCGATCTTGACGAGGAAGAGCATCACCGGCACCTCGACCAGAACCCCGACGATGGTGACCAGAACCGCCGGCGAAGAAGCGCCGAACAGGGTAATGGCCACGGCAACCGCCAGTTCGAAGAAATTGGAGGCGCCGATCATTCCCGCCGGTGCGGCAATGTCGTGAGTTAATTTGAGTTTTTTACAGGCCAGATAGGCGATGAAGAAAATGAGGAAGGTTTGGATGATCAGGGGGATGGCAATCAGGACGATATGCAGGGGGTTGCCGAGAATCACCTCCCCCTGGAAGGAAAAGATGAGGACCAGGGTCAGCAGCAGGCCGCCGATGGTGATGTTGTTGAATTTGGGGACGAATGACTTGTTGAAATAGTCCTCCCCGTGTTTTTTGATGACCAGATTTCGGGTCGTTATGCCGCCGGCGAGCGGGATCACCACAAACAGAAAGACGGATAAAAAAAGCGTATTCCACGGGATGGTGATCCCCCCAACCCCCAGCAATAGCGCGACAATCGGGGTAAAGGCAACGAGAATGATCAGATCGTTGGTCGCCACCTGTACCACCGTGTAGGCGGGGTTGCCGCGGGTCAGATGGCTCCAGACAAAGACCATCGCCGTGCAGGGCGCCGCGC
>DIVU01000153.1 GCA_002423365.1 Desulfuromonadaceae bacterium UBA6124
CATGGTGAAAAGCAGATCGTGCCAGGAGGCACCCAGGGTCCGCGCCGCCGCGAGCAGGTCTTTGTCGATGCTCTCCATGCCGATGCGCAGCGACCGCACCAGCAGGGGAAACCCGACCACCAGGGCCGCCAGCACCGCCGCCTTCCAGGTGAAGATGATGCGGATGCCGAGGACATTGAGCAGCCCGCCGAGCCAACTGTCCTGCCCCAGCAGCACCAGCAACAGATAGCCGACCACCACCGGCGGCAGCACCAGCGGCAGATTGACCAGCCCTTCCAGCAGCGCCTTGCCCGGCAGGCGGGCGAAGACCAGCAGAGCGGCGACGGCGAAGCCCGCCGGCAGGGCCAACAGGGTCGCCAGGGTCGCCACCCGGGCCGAAAGCCAGATGGCCTGATAATCGTTGCCGGTCAATTCAAACATGGAGTCCTCCCCGGTCAGGGGCCTTTCGCCGGCGTCAGGAAACCGTACCGCGCCAGGATTTGGCGCGCCCTTTCGCCCCGGAGAAAGTCGAAGAACAACCCGGCGGCGGGATTCTCCCGCCCGGCCAGGGTCAGCGCCATGGGGTAGCTCACCGGAGCATGCAAATCCCCGGGAATTTCGTAAAGTATTCGCGCCTGTCGGGCGAGGCGGGCGTCGGTGCGATAGACCAGGGCCGCGTCCACCTCGCCGCGCTCGGCGAGGACCACCGCCTGACCGACATCCTGAACCGGCACCAGGCGCTTGCGCAGGGGCTCATAAAGACCGGCGGCCGTGAGCGCCTGCTCGGCGTACTCGCCTGCCGGTCCGCTTTTCGGGTTGACCAAGGCGATGCGCTCCAGCTTCAGCAGATCGTCCAGTCCGGCCAGGGCGGCCGGAGCGCGGCCGATGACTACCAGCTGATTGCCGGCCAGGACGGCGGTCGCTTTGTCGAGCAGTCCCTTTTCCCCGAGATGATCGAGCCATTTATCGTTGGCCGAAATGAAGAGATCGACCGGGGCACCTTGCTCGATCTGCCGAGCCAGGGTGCCGGAAGCGCCAAAGTTGCTCGTAAAGTGGACCTTGTCGGTTTCGGCTGCGTACTCTTCGGTCAATGCCCCCATGACTTCGCGCAGGCTGGCCGCCACCGACAGCCGTACCTCGTCGGCCATGGCCGACGAGCCAAGCAGGAGCAGTCCCAACAACCAAACCAACACAATCGCTTTCATGGGAACCTCCCTTAAACGGCTTGGGCGTGCAGGGCTTCCAGATCGATGTCCCGTCCCACCACCCCGGCGGCATCGGCGCGGCACTGTTTGCAGTGGCGAGCTTGGGAGAGAATCAATTCGGCCTGGTTGCGGACCATCTCCATCACCGCCTCCGACGGGGGTTCGATCCCCTTGAACAGCCCCAGGGGGATGACCGGGATGATGTTCATCATTGTCGCGCCGAGTTCGCGGACCCTGACCGCCAGGTCGAGGGTTTCGTGGTCGTTGACGCCGGGGATGTAGACGTGGTTGATCTTGATCATCAGCCCGGCCCGGGCGGCCGCTGCGACCCCGGCCAATTGCCGTTCGAGCAGCACCGCCGCGCCTTCCGCCCCACTCAGACGGCGGCCGTCGAGACGGATCCATTCGTAAACCTTGCCCCCCGTCTCCGCCGTCAGGGCGTTGATGGTGACGGTCAGGCTGTGAACGTCGAGGTCGACAATTTCGTCGAGCCGTTCCTCAAGGAGCAAGCCGTTGGTGGAAAGGCACAGCATCAACTCAGGAAAGGCCTGTTTCACCAGCCGGAAGGTAGCGAAGGTCTTTTCGTTGGCCAGGGGATCGCCGGGTCCGGCGATGCCGACCACCTTCAAACGCGCCCCCTCTTGTTTTTCCATGTGTCGCCGCACCAGGCGCACCCGCTCCAAGGCCTCGGCGGGCAGGAGCACCCGACTGGTGACGCCGGGGCGGCTTTCGTTGGCGCAGTCGAACTTGCGCTCACAGAAGCCGCACTTGATATTGCACCCAGGCGCGACCGGGAGATGCAGACGACCGGCTTTCTGATGGTCGCCGCCGAAGCAAGGGTGATCGGTCTGGGCTTTCATCCGCATCATCGGGCAGCCGTTGGCCATGGCGTGTCTCCTTTTCCCAAGAGGTTCATAAAAAAAGCCCCAGGGACGAAACGCGTCCGTTGGGGCCTCTTTGCCGGAATACTCCGGGAAACCTCGTCGTATCCCGATGTCTAAAGAAATAGCATAACCTGTGCCAAACAATAAAAGTTAACAATTACGGATGCTTGTATTTTCAATAAGCTTTTTCTGCCTATCTGTTAGGCAAGTTTTTTTGGATTCTGCCCACCGATTAAACTGGTGCCGGCTGGGGTCATTCGGTGGTAAACGGACGTCCTCTTCGGCGAGGATGGTGCTCATAAAAAAAGGGGCCAAGCGGTTGCTCGGCCCCATCAATGAACGAGTTTTATCCTCGCGCTAACTGAGATAGCGAGACACTAACTTGCCGTCTTCTTGGCAGCGAGCCCCGTCGGAGCGCTGCAGAACGACGCATTTTCTGGGCGCATGAATCATCAATCCGGCCACCTTGTAGGTGAAGCGGCCGCGCTGAAATTCTTTTCCAAGCCACTCTTCCCGCAGACCGAAGCCTTCCGCATAACAGCGGAAATCCTTCTCCTCCTTGAACGAGGCTACGGAGTCCGGCCGTTTAGGCAAGGAAAATCGGGCATTGATAGCCAAGCTGTCTAATCCTCCGGAACAGGTTGCTTTGACGAAATCGAGACAGATTCCATATTTTTCGGCCAGCGGAGCAAGCAATTCGACGGCTTCTTGGTGGATTTTTTCGCGGATGTCTTCGGTTAACGGTTCATAGCGATTCATGACGAACTCCTGAAAAGTCTGGTCCCGGCAAAATAACCTTGGCTGCGTCGACGGAAGATCAGCGGCTACTTGGAGCAATTGCGCTGGTCACAACGGCGACCGCATCCGCACAAGGAATCATGGGCAGCGAGCAGCGCCGTTTCGATGGGGCCCTCGCCGATGAGCGCCTCGATGCCGAGTTTTTCCAGCTCCTGCTTGGGCAACTCGCCGATCATCGCCGTGAGCACCGCTTTGCATCCCTGCAAGGCGGTTGCGATGGCGTTGAACTGGGCGTGGCGAAAGGGATGGTCCGGATCGTAGGAACAGTACTTGTCCACGGTGACTTCCCGAAGGAGTCGCGGTTGGCCCTGGCGACAGTCGTAGATCAGGAAGCGCTCGGCATGGCCGAAGTGCTGATCGACTTCGGTACCGCTCTTCGAGGCGACGGCGATAAGCATCTGAATCTCCTCTAAAATCAGTGACTGGTTCAAATCACCGGAAACCAATCACGCATCACTGTCGTTACGCTTCCACCGTGACAAAGCTGAAGCATTTTTTGGGGCAGGTCACGCCACAGCCGACGCAGCCGATACAGTTGTCGGCATTGACGATGGTCATGACCATGCGCTCGGTATCGGTCTCCTCGTCATAGATGTCGCTGGGACCGAGCACCTTGCGGGAACAGGCCTTGAAACAGCGGCCGCAGCCGATGCATTTTTCGGGGTCGATGGTGTCGGCGAAGGTCGGGGTCCAACTCTTGCCGCCGCGGGTCAGTCCGGTTAAGAGGGCCATGGGGATTTCTCCTTGATATGTGTTTGATTCGTCGTTTGCAGGGTTGGAGGGGGGCAGCATGCTGCGCCCTTATCGTTATCTACCGGCCCGTTTCTGGGAGACGCATTCGTCTTCCCTACGCGTCCGGCCCCGGCCTTTCCCCCTTCAGCAGCGCCTTGCGCAACCAGGGGGGCGGGCTGTCGCGCAGTACTTCCTGCAGTTTTTCGACGACAACGGCGATCGCTTCCCGCTCCTTGCTTTTGATCGGATGGATTTTCTTGGCCACCAGCCGGGCGGCGGCCGGCCCGCCGATTTCCGCTACATAGACCAGGGCGCAGTCGGCCAGTCCGGAACAGCGGGATTCGATGCGGTCAGCCTCGTCGTCACCCTCGGTTCTGACCTGCACGACGCCGGTAAATCCGGCCTCTTCCGGACCGACTTCCCAGATCATGAACTGCTCGGCACGGCCGAAATGCTCATTCACATGAATCTTGTCGGTACTTGCGAAGGCCACTTTCATGGTCAATCCTTTCCGGCCCCGGGGGCCGACGATATCGAATCTGCGGGTGCGGATCATAGTGGTCCGTGAGGCGTAAAGGGTGAGGAGTGAGGAGATAAGGCTTTTACTCAACACACCTCACTCCTCACCTTTTTTATCTCATCATCTCGAACCACTGGTTTTCACAGGTTTCATCCTTCATATCGAGGAACTTGTTGGCGATCATCGTCAGCATGTTCACCGCTCCCTGATAGCCGATCACCGGGCTGCGGTGCAGGTTGACCCGGTCGATGATCGGGAAACCGATGCGGAAGAGGGGAATCCCGGCATCGCGGGCCGCCCATTTGGCATGGGTGTCGCCGATGATGCCGTCGACGGGGTCGGTCATCAGCAGGGAGCGCAGGTGCCAGAGATCTTTGTTGATGTAAACCGTGCCCGTCGCGCCGAAGGGGGAGGTCGCCAAGAGCGCCTTCATCTCCTTCTCGAACTTCTTGGTCGTGCGCGAGCAGAGCACGTGGTAGGGGATCGCGCCCATTTCCAGCAGGAAACTGACGATGCCGAACAGGTAGTCGGGGTCGCCGGCGACGGCGAACTTTTTGCCGTGCAGGTACTGGTGGGCGTCGGTCATGGCGTCTACGGCGCGGCCGCGTTCGGCTTTAAGTTCTTCCGGAACCGGTTTGCCGAAGAGTTCGGCGAGCTTCATCAGAAATTCGTCGGTCTTCTTGATGCCGAAAGGCATGGGCATGGCCACCTTTTCGCCGCTGTACTCTTCCTCGATCCACTTCATGGTGTTGGCCGTGGAATATTTCTGCAGAGCTAGCGTCGCCTTGCCGTTGATCGACTCGGCCGCGTCTTCGAGTTTGGTGCCGCCGGGATAGAGGCGATAATGGCCGTCGCAGGGGGAATCGAAGACCTCGGAGATATCCGCAAGCACCGTATAGGGGATGCCGAAAAGTTCGAAGATGCGCTTGTACTCGCGGATGTTGGCAGTATTGCCGTCGAAGCCGGGAATCAGGTTGAGCTTGCCGGTGCACTTGCCTTCGATCTTTTCTCCAGCGGTCAGGGTTTCGAGGATGCTCTTGAGCATCGCATCGTAGCCGTGGATATGGGTCCCGTTGAAGCTCGGGGTGTTGGCGTACGGGATCGGCAGATCCTCGGGCACATGTCCTTGCAGCCGGGCGTTTTTGATGTAAGCGGTGAGGTCGTCACCGATGACCTCGGGCATACAGGTGGTGTAGACCGCCAGCATCTTCGGCTTGTACAGGGCGTAGGCGTTCTCCAACCCCTCGAAGAGGTTGTTCTGGCCGCCGAAGACGGCGCCGTCCTCGGTCATGGCGTCGCAGGTCGCGGCGGCCGGCTCGCGGAAATGGCGGCTGAAGGTGCTGCGGAAGTAAGAGGCACAGCCCTGGGAACCATGCACGAAAGGGAGTGTCCCTTCGAAAGCGGTGGCGACCATCTGCGCTCCCAGCGGCTGGCAGGCGTGGGCCGGATTGACCACCAGCGCCTCGCGGGCGAAGTTCTTTTCCTTGTATTCCTCGGTGTTAATCCAGTCCTTGACCCGCTCGATTTCCTCGGGCGGGGTTTCGGTCACTAATTTCACGGCGGCTTCGGCGCTCATAGGGGAACTCCTTTTTTTAATTCGTGAGGGGTGAGGCGTGAGGTGTGAGGGGAGAAAAGGCATTTACTCCTTGCTCTTCACTCCTCACTCCTTACCAGTCGCCCTAAAAGGGCGACTTCACCAGCTTCCAGGTCGGACTGTTGATCGCCATGTCGATATCGCGGGCGAAGATCTTGAAGCCTTCGTAGCCGTGATAGGGCCCCGAATAGTCCCAACTGTGCATCTGCCGGAAGGGAATGCCGGCCTTTTGGAAGACATACTTCTCTTTAATGCCGCTGCCGACCAGGTCGGGCTTGAGCTCTTCGACGAATTTCTCCAGCTCGAACTCCGAGACGTCGTCGTAGATCAGGGTGCCCTTGGCCATCTCCGGCGAGGTGCGATCGTAGTCGTCCTGATGGGCAAACTCGTAGCCGGCGCCGGTGATTTGGATCCCGAGATCCTCGTAGGCGCCGATGGTGTGCCGGGGGCGCAGGCCGCCGACGAAGAGCATGGCGGTCTTGCCGTCCAGCCGCGGTTTGTATTCCTCGAGCACCGCCTGCATGATCGGCTGGTATTTGGCGATAACCGCTTCCGCCTTCTCCTGGATGGTTTCGTCAAAACGGGCGGCGATGGCGCGCAGGCTTTCGGCAATCTTGGTCGGGCCGAAGAAGTTGTACTCGAGCCAGGGGATGCCCCACTTCTCTTCCATCACCTTGCACATGTAGTTCATCGAACGGTAACAGTGGATCAGATTGAGCTTGACCTGATGGGTAGCGCCGATCTTCTCCACCTCGCCATCGCCGGTCCAGACACTCTTGACGTTGAGGCCGATCTCTTCGAGAATCGGCTTGGCCGCCCAGACGTCGCCGCCGATGTTGTAGTCGCCGATCAGGGCCACGTCATAAGGCCCGACCGGCTCGGCGAACTCGAACTTGCCGATGATGTGGTCGCGGATCGAGTCGTTGGAAATGTGATGCCCCAGCGACTGGCTGACGCCACGGAAGCCCTCGCAGTTGCAGGGGACGACCAGTTTGCCGAGATCGGCTTCCATCTTCTTGGCGACGGCGTTGATATCGTCGCCGATCAGGCCAACCGGACATTCGGACAGTACCGAAAACCCTTTGGCCAGGGGGAAGAGCTCGTTGGCTTCATGGAGCAGCTTTTCCAGTTTCTTGTCGCCGCCGTAGACGATGTCCTTTTCCTGAAAGTCCGAGGTAAAGTCCATGGGGAAAGAAGTTACGCCGGGAATCCCTTGCATCAGATTGCGCCGCGTCCCCCAGCTGTAGACGCCGCAGCCGATGGGACCGTGAGAGACGTGGACCATGTCGCGGATCGGTCCCCAGACCACCCCCTTGGCCCCGGCGTAAGCGCAGCCGCGCTGGCTCATCACCCCGGGCACGACCTTGCGGTTTGACTTGACCGCGCAGCAACTCGCGGTCGGTTCGTTGGCACCAAGGTGCGGCGCCCGTTTTTTCTGGGCCTTCTCCGGCATCTCGGCGAGGGTTTCCGTGATCAGTTTTTCGGTACGCTCTTTGGTAATGCCCGGAATGGGCGCCCGTTCGTTTTTATCGTCGCCTTGGTACATATCGGCTCCTTAATGAGTCGTTGTTTCATGATTCCGTAGGGGCAAGGCATGCCTTGCCCAGGGTGACGCATGCGTCGCCCCTACGCGTTTTCCGCCAGGCCGACGACACTCTCATCCTCGGCTTCCATGATGCCGAACTCCATCAGCAGGTCTTCGAGATCTTCCATTTCCAGAGGGGTGGGGATGACGAACATTTTGTTGTCGGCGATCTTCTGGGCCAGAGTCCGATATTCATTGGCCTGTTTGTGGTCGGGGGAGTACTCGATGACCGTCATCCGGCGCAGTTCGGCGCGTTGCACCTGGTTGTCGCGGGGGACGAAATGGATCATCTGGGTGCCGAGCTTGGCGGCCAGGGCTTCGATCAG
>DIVU01000079.1 GCA_002423365.1 Desulfuromonadaceae bacterium UBA6124
ACCTCGTCGAGAAAGAGGGTGCCGCCGTCGGCGCGCTCGAAGCGCCCCTTGTGGGTGCGCAGGGCGCCGGTGAAGGCCCCCTTTTCGTGGCCGAAGAGTTCCGATTCGAGCAGTTCCTCGGAAATCGCCGAGCAGTTCACCGCCACATAGGGCCCCGCCGCACGGCCGCTCCCATCGTGCAGGGCGCGGGCGACCAGCTCCTTTCCGGTGCCGGTCTCGCCGGTGATGACGACCGAGGCCTCGGTCGGGGCGTAAAGGGCGATCTTGCGGAAGACCTCGCGAATCGCCGCGCTCTCCCCGATCAGTCCGGCGAAAGCGGGCGGCTGCTCACTCCGGGCCGCCCGGTCCGGACGAAACCGCACATGCACGAGCTGACCACTGTAATCCTCAGCCAGCCCGGCGGGGAAGAGATCGGCCAGCAGATCCGCGCGCGCCCCGGAAAAACGCAGCCGGACGCCGGTCAGCGGCCGCTCCCGGCTCGCCGCCTCGGTCACCAGCTCCGCCAGGGACGGCACCGTCCCGGCCAGGGCCCGATCCAGATCCATCCCCTTCAAGCTTTCCACCGGCCGGTCGAGCAGCTCGGCCAGCCGTTCCGAAACCCGGACCAGGCGCGGACGCCCCTCCGGCCGGACCAGCACCACCAGATCGGGGGTGGCGGCCGGGAGATCGCTCTCGATAATCGGCGGGGCGTCGTTCATGGCATCGTCCGGGGGAATGGGGGCGGCACGCGGGGCGAATACAATCGAAGGAACTTCCGGCAATCTAACCACGTCGACGAAGAAGCGCAAGAGCGCGAGAGTTGACGGGCCATCCCCGCTCGGCTATTAATGGCGGACGCGACCGCGACCCTCAACCACGCAACGACCACGGAAGGATTGAATATGGCCTGGTTCTATCTGCTGCTCGCCGGACTGTTCGAAATCGGCTGGGCGGTGGGACTCAAATACACCGTCGGCTTCACCCGCCTCTTGCCGTCTCTGTGGACCCTGGCGGCCATGGCCCTGAGTTTCATGCTGCTCAGCCAGGCTCTGAAGACGTTGCCCATCGGCACCGCCTACGCCGTCTGGACCGGTATCGGCGCCGCCGGCACCGCCCTCTTCGGCATGCTTTTTCTCGGCGAACCCCGGGAAGTCGCGCGCCTGCTCTGCCTGCTGCTGATCCTCGCCGGCATCGCCGGGCTCAAGATGAGCGCTTGACGGGGATTGCTCCGTCAGTCCTGCAACTCCAGGGTCGACTGCTGCACGCTGTCGCAATCGGGGCAGCGAAAGACCCGGGTGTCGTGCCACCAGGGTTCCGGCCCCCAGTAACCAGGATTTTCGAAAGAATCGAGATGTTCGACGTCATTGAAGCGCTTCGGCGCATTGCACTGCGAACAATGCAACCAGACCCGACCATCGTTGCAAGCCATGAGAAATTCACCGGGATTGGACATTTCACGCTCCTCTGAAAAAGGCATGGCCGCAGAATAACGCAAGGGCGGGCGCGGGACAACCGGGAAAAGGATCGTTGCGAATTCCCGATTACCGGGCAACATCTCCAAATCCCACCCCCATCTCCAGGAAACCACCATGTACGGCTACTTCGACTACGAACATCCCCTCTTTCGCCCGCCGAGCGAGGCGCACAGTCTGATCTTTCAGATCACCCTCGGGTG
Source organism: Desulfuromonadaceae bacterium UBA6124 (assembly GCA_002423365.1). Classification (GTDB taxonomy): domain Bacteria; phylum Desulfobacterota; class Desulfuromonadia; order Desulfuromonadales; family Trichloromonadaceae; genus Trichloromonas. The sequence goes on from DIVU01000079.1 coordinate 1,655, forward strand.
CTCGCGCAATCGTTGCACCTTCTGCGGCATGTACAAGGGAAAACCCTTCCGCGTCCGGCCGGTCGCGGAAATCCACGCCGAAATCGAAAGGATTCCGCCGGCGCACCGGCCGCATATCCAGCGGATTTTTCTTGCCGACGGTGACGCGCTGATCTATCCCCAAAAGGGCCTGCTGGAGATTCTCGACGAGCTCGGCCGCGCCTTTCCCCGCCTGACCCGGATCGGCGCCTACGCCTCTCCCGCCAGCCTGGCGGGCAAAACCGGTGAAGAACTCGCCGCCCTGCGGGAACGGAAGCTGCGCATCCTCTACTTCGGCTTGGAAAGCGGCGACGAGACCACCCTGCGCGCCATCGACAAAGGCTACACCGGCGCGGAGATGCTCGCCTTCTGCCAAAAGGCACAAGCAGCCGGGATGAAGCTTTCGGTGACGGCGATCCTCGGCCTGGCCGGGGCCGAGCGCTCCCGGGAACACGCCCGGGCCACGGCGGAATGGATCACCGCCCTCTCCCCCGAATACTTCTCGCTCCTCACCCTCTTCCACCGCCACAACGACGACTTTCTGCGCGGCATCACCCCCCTGAGCCGGGGCGGCATTCTCGAAGAGGCGCGCGAACTGCTGCTGCATCTTGCCCCGCGCCGCACCATTTTACGCTCCAACCACGTCTCCAACTTTCTGCAGCTGGCCGGCAGTTACCCCAAGGACCGGCAGGCGCTGATCGATCAGGTCGAAGCCGCCATTGTCCGCGCCCGACGCCGGCCCGAGTGGTACGACGAGATTCCGGACTACCGGGAAGAAATCTACTGAATCGCGGCATTTGACTTGCCCGGCCGCGGTGATAGACCTGTAAAGGAAAGCGGGGGTCAAAGAAGGCCCCCGCAAGGTTCGCAAATGACGACGAGGCAAGGAGGAGAAGATGAACAAAGCGAAATGGATGGCGGTGCCGACGGTCGGCGCGCTGCTGCTGGCCGGAACCCTGGCTCTGGCCGCCGAACAGGCGCAGCCCCGGGAAGAGACGGGAACAAGGGAAATGGTTCAGGAGCAGGAGCAGGTTTACGGCAGCCAGCTGATGACCCCGGAGGAGCGCAACGAGTATCAGACGAGGATGCGGGCGGCCGCAAACGAGGAAGAGCGGGAACGGATTCGCGCCGAGCACCATGAACGCATGAAAATCCGCGCCCAGGAGCAGGGGCTGAGCCTGCCCGACGAGCCGCCGGCGCACGGCATGCACAAAGGTATGGGCTCCGGTGGCGGCATGGGGATGGGCCCCGGCGGGGGGATGGGCAAGGGCCGCTATTGAGCTGGGCGGGAAATTGAGAACTGAAGACCGAAAGGGGCGGATGGTTACGACCATCCACCCCTTGTCATTGGGTTATTCCCCTGCGGAGTCGCCCTTGCCGGACAGACTCCAGACCAGGGCGAGAGCCCAGCCGATCACCGACCAGCCGGTGAGCAGATTCAGCACAAAAATCCCCACCCGGTTCGGATGCCCCTTTTTGAAAGCCAAAATCGCTGGCGCCAGATAAACGACAATCCCCAGCAGCAAAAAGGGCGCCCGATCCCAGCGGGCGAAATAGGTGACAAATTCCACCGCCCGCCGATAGCCGTCCGCCGCGGCGGAAACTGAAGCCGACCAAAGAAATCCGACGACCGGCACGACAAGATAATAGACAACGGCAACGACCAGCGCGACGGCAACGACATTGACCAGCAGATTCAGCAAACGGGAACGATCGAACGGCAAAGGCATATTTTCCCTCCTATCCCTCCATTACGATCACCGAATGGTCGCCGATGCTCATTTTGCGGGGGGAACCGATCAGGGAGACGTTGTCGCCGAGAATCGAGTAGTGCAGGATGCTGTCCTTGGCGTGACTGTTGGCGTTGATGATCGAGTCCTTGATGATGGCTTCTTCGATGACGCAGCCGGGGGCGATGGAGACGTCGGGGCCGAGGATGGAGTTGCGCACCACCGCCCCCTTGGCAATGTGCACCGGCTCGATGAGAACCGAGTTGTAGACTTCGCCGTGCGTGTGATGACGGCCACGCAGCAGGTAGCGGTTGGTTTCGAGCAGGGTCTCGGGCTTGCCGCAGTCGAGCCACTCGTCCAGTTCGGGGGCGCGGAAGCGGGCGCCGTCATGGATCATGCGCATGAAGACGGCGGGCAGGTAGTACTCCCCTTTCACCGTGTCGCCGGCGGCGATGGTCTCGTCGATGTAATCCATGAAGCGTCGGCCGTCCTTGAGATAGTAGAGACCGACCTGGGCCAGCTTGGAAATGGGGGTGTCGGGTTTCTCGACCATATCGATGATCAAGCCGTCCCGCAGCACATTGACGCCGAAACGCTGGTAATCCTCCACTTCCTTGGAGTAGATCAGACCGTCGCAGTCGGCGCAGAGCTTGGGGATGCGCTTGAGTTCGGTGACGAAAATGGTGTCGTTGAAGACCACCAGCACATCGTCCCCCTCATGAATATGCTCCCCCGCCAGGGAAACGGCGTGGGCCGGGCCGAGGCGATCCTTCTGCACGATGTAGCGGCATTCGACCTGGGGAAACTTCTCTTTCATGTAGGCCTCGACCTGCTGGCCGTTCTCGTCGGTGATGAAGATCAGCTCGATGTTATCGAGCACCAGCAGGCGGCTGACGATATGTTCGAGGACGGTCTTGCCGGCCACATGGACCAGGGATTTGGCCTTGGTATGGGTGTGCGGACGCAGGCGGGTGCCCTTGCCGGCAACAGGAAGAATGATTTTCATGGTCGCTCCGGATGTTGAAAGTATTGGCGTCGCAGGTCGGCTTTCGGTAGGATGCACGGCATCCGCGCGCTTACCCGCGAACTACGGAAGTTTAACTTTTTTTCCGACAAGTCACAAGGGATCACCCGAAGGAGCCGCCATGACCGATCATCTGGTCCGCATTCTCAGCAAGGACGGTTCGCTGCGCGCCATCGCCGCCGCCACCACGAACCTGACCGAAGACATCCGCCTCCGCCAGGGGACCGACCCCACCGCCACCGTCGCCCTCGGCCGCCTGGTCAGCGGCGCGGCCCTGATGGGGGCGTTGCTCAAGGGGGATCAACGCCTGGCGCTGATGATCGAGGGGAGTGGCCCCTTGCAGCGGCTGCACGCCGAAACCGACGCCTACGGCCATGTGCGCGGCTCGATCAAAAACCCGATCGCCGGGCTGCCGCCGAAAGCGGATCGTTTCGACGTCGCCGGGGCGGTGGGCAAAGCGGGTTTTTTGCACGTCATCAAGGATCTCTGTCTGAAGGAGCCGTACCGGGGCATGGTCCAGCTCTACAGCAGCGAAATCGCCGAGGATCTTGCCTACTACCTGACAACCTCGGAGCAGGTGCCGTCGACCGTCGGCCTCGGCGTCGCCCTCGACCAGGATTTCGCCGTCGCCGCCGCCGGCGGCTTTCTGGTGCAGGCGATGCCCGACGGCGACCCGGAACTCCTCCCCCTGCTCGAAGAGCGCCTGCGGCAACTGCCGCCGATTACCGGCCTGCTGCGCGAGGGAAAAACGCCGCAGCAAATTCTGGAAGGCATCTTCCGGGACATCCCCTTCACCGTGCAGCTGGAAACGCCGCTGGAATTCCGCTGCACCTGCACCCTGGCCCAGGTCACCGCCATGCTCCGCGCCCTCCCCGCCGACGAGGTGCGAACCATGATCGCGGAGGACCAAGGCGCCTCGGTCACCTGCGAATTCTGCAAGCAGCAGTATCATTTCACCGCCGAGGAACTTTCCGCCCTGCCGCAACTCAACAATTAGTTGACTACCCCCACTTGGCTAAGGTGGGGGCTACTCCCGCAACTCCAGCTCGAAGGGCGCTCCTGCCCCTCCTTCCGCCGTCAACTCCAGCTTGTCCCCGGAAATCCCGCGATTGGCGAAATAGCGGCCGAGCAGTTCCGCCCGGGCCTGGGCCAGCTGCCGGTCGTACTCCGGAGAAACATCGGTGGCGGCGCGCACCGTTCCCCGCCAGCGGGCGCGGCCGCTCGCCGCCAGCCAATCGGCCAGGGGCTCGAGCATCTCGACCCCGCCCGCCAGGGGCAGGGCCGCCCCCGCGCTGAAGAGGCGTTCGCCGGGATAGCGCAGGGTCAGGCCTTCCCCGGGATCAATCTCGACCCCGGGGAGCAGCGCGGCGCTCGCCCGTAACTCCGCCGCCGACGGCGTCGGCGCCTCCGCTTCGACGACCGGGGCCGGGGGCGGAGTGCCACCGGCACAGCCCCACAATAGCAGCAGCAACAGGCCGATCAGTCCGTTCCTCATCCTTCCTCCTCAGGTTCACCGTTCAACTCCTGCAAGCGCCAGAGCCGGGCGTAAAGCCCCCCTTGGGCCAGCAATTCCCGGTGGCTGCCGACCTCGGCCAGGCTCCCCCGATGCAACACATGGATGCGGTCGGCACTGGCGGCGGTGCGCAGCCGGTGGGCGATGAGCAAAACACTCCGGCGGCGTCCGGCGCGAGCCAGGGCCTCCCCCACCCGTTGTTCGGTAAGGCTGTCGAGGCGGCTGGTCGCCTCGTCGAGAACCAGCAGGGCCGGATCGCTTGCCAGCGCCCGCGCCAGGCAGAGCAGCTGCCGCTCGCCCGAGGAGAGATTGCGACCGCGTTCGCTCAGTACCCCCTCCAGCCCCCCCAGCCGCTCGGCGACCTGCTCCATACCGCAATCGGCGAGCAGCGCCAGCAATGCGGCATCATCCAGCGTCCCCGCCGGATCGAGGTTGGCGCGCAGCGTTCCGGCGAAAAGGAAGGGTTCCTGGGAGACCCAGCCGATGCGGCGGCGCAGTTCGGCCGGATCGAGGTCATAGAGATCGACTCCGTCAATGAGAATGCGTCCCTCCTGGGGGCGGTAGAACTGGAGCAGCAGCCGGGTCAGGGTACTCTTGCCGCTCCCGGTGGCGCCGACCAGGGCTACCCGCTCGCCGGGGCCGATGCGCAGGTCGATCCCCTTGAGTACCGGGGTCTTGCCGTCGTAACTGAAACTCACTCCCTCGAAACGGACCTCGCCGGGGCCCTGGGGGTAAACCCCGGAACCGGCCGGCTCTTCCGGCTCATCGAGCAGTTCGAAGATCCGTTCCAGCGAAGCGTTGCTGGCCTGCAGCACGGAATATTTGGCGGAGAGATCGCGCAGCGGGATGAAGAACTTCTGCACATATTCGATGAAGGCCACCAGGGTGCCGAAGCTGGCGATGCCAGTCAGCACCTCGCCCCCCCCTTTCCAGAGGATGGCGGCGATGGCGACCGCGGAGAGGACTTCAACCAGGGAATAGAGGGCGGCGTCCCATTCGATGGTGCGGAAGGTGCTGTCCCGGTAGTCGTTCTGCAGGGTCTCGAACTCGTCGAGGGTACGGCGCTGCTGGCCGAAAAGGCGGACTTCGCCGATGCCGGCGATGCGCTCGGCGATGAAGGCGTTGAGCCCAGCCAAACGCGCCCGCACCTGACGCATGGCGTCACGCATGTTGCGGCGAAAGAGGTAGAGAATGACGAGCAGGGGCGGCACCACCGCCAGCGCCACCAGGGTCAGGGACGGGCTGAGCCAGAACATGACGGCGACGATGCCGATCAGGGTGACGATGTCGCCGACCGAGGCGATGACTCCGGCGCCAAAGAGTTCGCCGACATTCTCGACATCGCTGGTCAACCGGGTGACCAGGCGTCCCGAGGGGTGGTGATCGAAAAATGCCGTGGGCAGGCGCAGCATCCGCCGGAAACCCTGGCGGCGCAGGTCGGCCATGATCCGTTGCCCCACCGCCTGCACCAAATAACCCTGGACGAAGAGCAGCAGGCTTTCGCCGAGCAGGGCAAGCAGAAAGAGGAGCGACAGCCCGGCAAAGCCGTCGAGGCTCCCCGGCACAATGTGATTGTCGATAAGCAGCTTGATCAGATAGGGCTGGACCAGCTTGGCCCCGGCGATGAAGGGCAAGAGACCCAGGGCGATGACGGCCTGTCCGCGATAGGGGCGGACCATGGCGACGAAACGGCGGAAGAGCCGCCAGTCGAGGTAGCGTCCGGTGACGGTATCGAGTTCGGTATGGCCGTGCCTCATGCCGATCCCTCCAGTTCCGCCAGCAACCGCTCCCGCTCGGCGAGACGGGCGTAGCAACCATCCGCCGCCGCCAGTTCGGCGGGCGTCCCCTGCTGGCAGATGCTTCCGTCTTTAAGCACCAGCACCCAATCCATCCCCTGAAACAAAGAGACTCGTCCCGAAGCGAGCAGCACGGTGCGCCCGGCCAGCCGGGGACGCAGCCGCGCCCAGACCTCGCGGGCGGTGGCGGCATCGAGATGGCTGAAGGGATCGTCGAGCAACCACAGCCCGCCGTCGGCGGCCAGCGCCCGACCGAGACAGACGCGCTGCCGCTGACCGCCGGAAAGGGCCAGGCCCCCCTCGCCGACGCGGGTGCCGTAGCCTTCGGCGAAGTTCGCCACTTCCTCCTCCAGACAGACCGCCTCGGCGATTTGTCGCAACAAGTCGTCGTCGCCATCCGGCACCCCGTAGAGCAGGTTTTCCCGCAGCGTGCCGCTGAACAGCCGCCCTTCCTGGGGGACCGCCGCCAGCCGCCGGCGATAGTCGGCGCCGTCAAGGTCGGCGAGATCCTCGCCATCGACAAAGACCTTCCCCGATTCCGGCCGATAGAGCCGGGAGAGCAGCTTGAGCAGGGTGCTCTTGCCGC
>DIVU01000289.1 GCA_002423365.1 Desulfuromonadaceae bacterium UBA6124
GAGAAGCGTATCGATTATCTCGCGGTCGCCCTGGAAACACCCGAGCTTTTTCCTCCCGCAGTGCTCGACGGACTTCGCCTCTGGCTGGAGGAGACGCAGTTTTTCAACGCCTTCGCCGGCCTCGGGGTCTTTTCCCGTCGCGGTTTCGTGCGGGAATTCGCCGAGCGCTGTCACGAACATTTCAGCCCCACTCCTCCCGCCCATAACTATCTGCGCGATGTCCTGCCCCTGATCTTTCATCAGGAGATGGATCCCCCTTGGGTTGCCGCCGTTGCCGACGCCGCCTGGAGCCGGCTCTTTTCGACGGCTCGCCGCGCCCTGATCCTGCCGGAGCGTCGTGACCCATCACTGACTCCGGTGGAGGCGGCGCTTTATGCCATGGAAATGCTCTCCATCTGGGGGGCCGCCGAGGAACTCGAACCGGAGCTGATGCGTCTCGATCCCGCACTCTCGCAAAGCGATTCGGCCTTTGTCGCCCTGCAGCGGGAAATCGCTCTCTATGTGGAACAGGCCCGCGCCCGCCTGAATCATCCCGAACTTCCGGAAAACGACGATTGTCACGCCCGGGTGCTGCTTGAACAATGCCGCGAACAGATCTACCGTTTCCGCAAGAAAATCCTGACCAAGGGGACAACAATCTCTCTAGCGCACCTGCTCGAACGTCTGGATCAAACCTTTACGCGGATCGAGGATCTGCTCGATGTCCTCTCGTCCGATCCCGCCATCAGCGGCGCGGCCCGGGGCCGCCTCTTCAAGCGTTTGGTGCAGGCCAGTGCCGAACGCCACAGCCCGCGCCTCCTCTGGCAGCGCAACGTGCGGCTCTTGGCCCGCAACATCACGGAAAGCGCCAGCAACCACGGTGAACACTACATCACCCGTGACGGCCGCGAATATTTGGCCATGCTGCGTTCGGCGGCGGGGGCGGGGGTCATCATTGCCCTCATGGCCCTGCTCAAGCTGTGGATCGTCGAGCTGCCGCTGAAGCCGGTGGCCGAAACCTTTCTCGTCAGCCTAAACTACGGCCTCGGCTTTGTCTTTATCCACATGCTGCATTTTACCGTGGCCACCAAGCAGCCGGCGATGACCGCCGCCTGCTTCGCTGGTGCGGTGGAGCGGGAAGAGCAGGGGCGGGCTAACCAGAGAAAGCTGGCGGCTTTGCTTATTCAGGTTTCCCGTTCCCAGTTCGCCGCCGTCGTCGGCAATGTCTCCGTCGCCGTGGCCGTGGCGCTGCTTGTCGGCGGGCTCTATCGTCATTTCAGCGGTGCCCCACTTCTGCCGGCGGACGAGGCGACCTATCAGCTGCATGCTTTGCACCCCTTGTTGAGCCTGGCGTTGTTACATGCCGCCATCGCCGGGGTCTGGCTCTTTTTTTCCGGTCTGGTCGCGGGCTTTTTTGACAATCGCGCCGCCTATCTCGACGTACGCCAACGCCTGCGGCGAAATCCCCTGATGACGGGCGTGCTTTCCCCCGAGCGCCTGGGGCGGCTGGCCGACTATCTGCATGACAATTACGGGGCGCTGGCCGGCAACTTCATCTTCGGCGTCCTTCTCGGTGTGACCGGCTACGTCGGAAGTCTGCTCGGCTTGCCCCTGGATATCCGCCATATCGCTTTTTCGTCGGCCAACCTCGGTTATGTGATGAGCGGGGATGATCTCCCTCTGGCAGCGTTCCTGCTGAATCTGGTCTTCGTTTTGCTGATCGGCCTGGTCAATCTGCTCGTCAGTTTTTTTCTCGCGCTCTGGGTGGCGTTGAAATCCCGGGGTACGCGCATGGGTCGTCTTTCCGCCCTCTGGCGGGCTTTCTTCGACCGGGTTCGGGAGGATCCCCTGGCGCTGGTTTTGCCGCCGCGGGTGCTGTCGCAAATCAAGGCGGGGGAAGACCCCATGAAATGATCTTTTCTTCCGGGGGATGAATGCGGGATTTTCCATAAAAAAACCTTGACATTTGGCTCCGGCTTCTCTATTTTCAGCTCTTCTGTGAGTCCCCGTTACCCAAATTCACAGTTTACGCATAGAGAGGAAATTCATGAGCACGCAAGTCGCCAAAGAATCGGATATCAAGAGAGCATGGTTCGTCGTTGATCTGGAAGGTAAAGTTCTGGGTCGGGCGGCCACCGAGATTGCCCGCGTATTGCGGGGCAAGCACAAGGCCATTTACACCCCGAGCGTTGATACCGGCGATTTCGTCGTTGTCGTCAATGCCGACAAGGTCAAGCTGACCGGCACCAAGATGGCCGACAAGGTCTATTACAGCCACAGCGGCTTTCCCGGGGGCATTCGTTCGATCACCGCCGAGAAGCTGGTCGCGAAGAAGCCCGAGGATCTCATCAAGAAAGCGGTCAAAGGTATGCTGCCCAAGAACAAGCTGGGTCGGCAGATGTTCCGTAAGATGAAGGTCTATGCCGGTGTCGAGCATCCCCATGCCGCCCAGCAACCCAAGGAACTGGTTATTTAGATCGAAACGAGGAGATAAAATAGAATGGCCGAGCAGAAATTCTACGCGACCGGTAAAAGAAAAACCTCCATCGCCCGGGTCTGGATGAAGCCTGGTGCCGGGAACATCGTGGTGAACGACCGTTCCCTGGATGAGTTTTTCGGTCGGGAAACCTCCAAGATGGTTGTCCGCCAACCTCTGGAGCTGACCGACAACGTCGGTAAATTCGATATTTCCGTCAACGTCTGCGGCGGCGGTCCTTCGGGACAGGCCGGCGCCATCAAACACGGCATCACCAAAGCCCTGCTTGACATTGATCCGGAACTGCGCGCGGTGCTGAAAAAAGCCGGGTTCATCACCCGTGACAGCCGCGTGAAAGAGCGGAAGAAGTACGGCAAGCGCGCCGCTCGCCGCAGCTTCCAGTTCTCTAAACGTTAATCGTCGCGATTCCTCGCGGGGGGACGATTCCCGGCGGGAATGCGGCCAATTCCATCGGAAAAGGGAAACCCTCGGGTTTCCCTTTTCCCGTTCAAGGAGCCTGCCATGATTCGGGTTGCCATTGTCGGCGCCAGCGGCTATACGGGGGTTGAACTCTACCGCTTGCTGGCCAACCATCCTCAGGTTGAAATCACCTGCGTCACCTCCCGGCAGAATGCCGGCGAGCCCTTTGCCGAAGTTTTTCCTTCCCTGCGCGGTCGCACCGCCCTGGTCTGCGATCCGGTGGAAGTCGGGATCGTCGCCGCCAAGGCCGATTTCGTCTTCACCGCGCTACCCCATCAGACCGCCATGGAGTTCGTCCCCGGACTGCTGGCGGCGGGGAAGAAGGTGGTCGATCTTTCCGCCGACTACCGGCTGCGCGATGCCGCCCTTTACGAGGCCTGGTATCAGCCCCACACCAGCCCGGAGCTTTTGGCCGAGGCGGTCTACGGCCTGCCTGAGCTCTACCGGGAGAAGGTCCGCCCGGCCCGTCTGGTGGCCAATCCCGGCTGTTATCCGACCAGCGTCGCCCTGGCCCTGGCCCCCTTGCTGAAAGCGGGGCTGGTCGATCCGGCCAGCCTGATTATCGACAGCAAGTCGGGTGCCAGTGGTGCCGGCCGTGCGGCTAAGGTAGATACCCTCTTCTGCGAAGTCAACGAAGGCTTCAAGGCCTACGGCGTCGGCAACCATCGACACACCCCGGAGATCGAGCAGACCCTGAGCGATCTCGCCGGGGTGCCGGTGATGGTCAACTTCACCCCCCATCTGCTGCCGGTCAATCGCGGCATTCTTTCGACCTGTTACGCCAATCTCCGGGAGAAAACGGATACCGCCTGCCTCGTCGAGCTTTTTGCCGACTCTTATCGCGCCGAGCCCTTTGTCCGGGTGCAGCCCCAGGGGAGCCTGCCCAATGTCGCCTGCGTGCGCGGCGGTAACCAATGCGATCTCGGCGTTGTCGTCGATCCCCGCACCAACCGGGTGATCGTCGTTTCGGCCATCGACAATCTGGTCAAGGGAGCGGCCGGACAGGCGGTGCAGAACATGAATCTGATGCTCGGTTTCGATGAAACGGCGGGGCTGAACGTGATCCCCCTTTATCCGTAAATGGTTCGGAGTCCTTTCGTGAAGGATCTAGGGTTCTGAAGCGCCAGGTAGAGGGCGGGGCCTTCATCCCCATGACTCGTGCCGAAATGGCCGCCCGGGGCTGGGACGAGCTCGATGTGCTTTTCGTTTCCGGCGATGCCTATGTCGATCATCCCTCCTTCGGCGTGGCCCTTTTAGCGCGCCTGCTGGAAGCGGAAGGCTACCGGGTGGGGATTCTTGCCCAGCCCGATTGGCGCGATCCGGAAGCTCTGCGGGTGCTGGGTCGTCCCCGGCTCTTCGCCGGCGTTTCCGCCGGGGCCATGGATTCCATGGTCAACCATTACACGGCGGCGAAAAAGATCCGCCGGGACGACGCCTACACTCCAGGAGGTCAGGCCGGAGCCCGTCCCAACCGGGCGGTGATCGCCTACACGGCAGCGCTCAAGGGCGCCTTCAAGGGATTGCCGGTCCTTCTCGGCGGTATCGAGGCAAGTCTGCGGCGACTGGCCCATTACGACTACTGGGATGACGCCGTGCGCCGTTCGGTGCTGGTCGACAGCAAGGCCGACCTGCTCCTCTACGGTATGGCCGAAACCGCCTTGCTGGAGGTCGCACGGCGCGCGGCCGCGGGTGAGCCGCTCAAGGCGATGCGCGACCTTCGCGGCACGGCCTGGATGGCTTCCCAGCCACCGGGAAACGGTGTACGGCTGCCTTCTTTCGAGCAGGTCGCCGCCGACCCCGCCGCCTTCGGTGAAGCCTTCCGCCTCGCTGAGGGGGAGCAGAACCCCTATAACGCTCGCCCCCTGGTGCAGGAGCACGGCACCCGGACCCTGGTGGTCAATCCACCGGCATGGCCCCTGAGTGAGCAGGAACTTGACCGGCTCTACGCCCTGCCGTTTCGGAAAGCGCCCCATCCCGGCTACGATCAGCCGATTCCCGCTTTTGAACAGATCCGCTTCTCCATCACCAGCCATCGCGGTTGTTTCGGCGGCTGTGCCTTCTGCGCGATCACCCACCATCAGGGCAAGTTGATCCAATCCCGCTCCGAGGCCTCGATACTGGCCGAGATCGATGCCTTGACCGGCCATCCCGATTTTCGCGGTACTCTCACCGACATCGGCGGGCCGACCGCCAATATGTACGGCCTCGATTGCGGCGATGCAGAGGCCAAAAAGGCCTGCCGTCGCTCCGGTTGCCTCTTCCCGAACCCCTGTAAACATCTGCGCGTCAGCGACCGGCGGGCGGTGCATCTGCTGGAACAAGCCCGCCGCCACGACCGGGTCAAACATCTCTTTGTTGCTTCCGGGGTGCGTTTTGACTTGCTGGAGCGCCAGCCCGACTATTTCGATGCCCTGCTGACCCGCCATGTCGGCGGGCTGCTCAAAGTCGCTCCCGAGTCGACCAGCGAGGCGGTGACGAGAGTGATGCGCAAACCCGGGCCCGGCATTTTCATCGATTTCCTCCGGCGCTTTCGTGAGAGTAGTGCCGCGGCCGGGCTTCGCCAGGCGGTGGTGCCCTACCTGATCGCCGGACATCCCGGCTGCACCCTCTCCGATATGGTCGATGTCGCCCTTTTTCTGCGCGAACAGCGGTTGCGGGTGGAGCAGGTCCAGGAATTCACCCCGACGCCGGGGACGCTCTCGAGCTGCATTTATCACACGGGGCGTGATCCCTTGACCGGAAAAGTGCTGCATGTGCCGCGTACGGAGAAGGAAAGAAAGCTGCAGAAGGCGTTGCTTCTCTGGCATTTGCCGGAGCAACGCGCCCTGGTTGCCGAAGCGCTGCGCTTGGCGGGACGGGAGAGGGAGGGACGGGTGCTGCTCGAAGGGCGGGTTTCCGCGCGGCCGGTCGGCCGACTCCGGCGCTGATCGGTTCTTGTTTTCAGCTTAGGCGGGGGACGTTGAGATAGGGCAGGGGCGGGGCGGTTGAGTTCCAGGCGACCGTTCGGTTGCGACCGTCTTTTTTGGCTTGATACAGGGCCTGATCGGCCCGTTCCTGGAGCGACTCCAGGCTGTCGGCATCCTCGGGAAATTCGGCGATGCCGAGGGAGAGGGTGAGGCGGCCTTCGGGCTGGCTTTCGGCCGCTCCCATGAATTCCCGCTCGGCGACGCACAGGCGCAGTTTCTCGGCGGCGGCGCGTGCCCCTTCCTTGTTGGTCCTGGGCATGAGAATGATGAATTCCTCGCCGCCGAAACGCCCCGCCAAATCAATCCCACGAATGTTGTCCTGAAGAATCTGCGCCACATCCCGCAAGACCCTGTCCCCCTGCAAATGCCCGTGCGTGTCGTTGTAGCATTTGAAATGATCGATGTCGATCATGATCAGGCTGAAGATCGCGCCGTAGCGGCGGGACTGAGCGAATTCTTTTTCCAGGGTGGCCTGGAAGAAACGTCGGTTGGCCAGCCGCGTCAGGCTGTCGGTGTTGGAAAGATCCCGCGTCTGCTGGTAGAGACGGGCGTTTTCGATGGCGATGGCGGCCTGGGCGGTAATCGCCTGGACCAGCCGGATTTCCCGTTCGCTGAACCCTCCGGGCGCTTTCTTGTGCAGATTGATGATTCCCAGCAGCTGGTCCTTGAGGATCATCGGCACGCAGAGCAGGGATCGGGTCTCGGAATAGTCGCGAAGGTAGGCTTCGGAACGCTGGTCTTCCGCAATGTCCCGCACGTGCAAATATTCCCGCTGGAGGATGAGCTCGCCCAGGAGGCCGCTGCGGGCATCGAGCAGTTCCCGATGCTTGCAGGCCGAATCGAGTCCCAGGGTGTTGCGGATCAGGAGCTGGTCGTTCTCTTCCTGGTAGAGCAACAGCAGCAGCTCGTCGCAGGGCACGACATCCTTGATGATCTGCAGCACCCGGCCGAAGAGGACGTCGAGATCCAGGGAGCCGATCATATCCTGGATCAAGCTGAAGAGGGCCGAAAGTTCGTTGACGTGCGCCGTGAGTTCGGCGTTGGCCTCTTCAATCTGGCGGTTTTTATCGTTGAGCAGCGACTGATAACGCAATTCTTCTTCGGCCGCCGCCAGTTCTTTTTCCTGACGTAGGCTGTCGGCGTACAGGGAACGGAGTTTTTCCGCCATGAGATTGAAGGAACGAGCCACCTGTCCCAGTTCGTCCTGTCGGGCCTTTTCGATGCGGAAATCGAAATTTCCCCAGCTCAGGGCCTGGGTTGCTTTCAGCAGTGTTTGGACGGGCGCCATGATCTGCCGCTGTAGCAACTGATAATAGAAGGCGCCTCCCATCAGGACAAAGATGGCCAATGTCGCAATCCCTTGCAGGGTGAGATCGTTGACCAAGGCATCGAGACTGGTCATGGGGATTTCAATGACGGTGAGTACCAGTTCCGAAGTGCCGAGGGGAATGGCGCTGTAGAGATATTTGCTGGCGCTTCCGACCCGGATCAGGGACTGCCCGCCGATAACCGTCGCCAGTTGGTCGGGGGAAAGACCGGGGGGGAGGTGGTCGGGATCGCTGGCGGTGAGAATTTCCCCGGAAAGATTCATCAGCGAAGTCCGGGCGCCGAAGCCGATGGAATGGGCGCTTAAAAAGGAGGCCTTGATCGCTGTGCGCAGAATCAGCACCTGGGCTTCCCGCGCCCCTTCGGGCAGGAGGCTGGCGACCGTCAGGGTCGGCGACGTTTGCTCCGAGCCGAGAAAGCGGAAGCGGGAACGACCGCTGCGGATGGTGTGATCGACCAGTTCGCGCAGGTCCGGGGCAGGAAGATCCCGCCATTGATCGATGGGTAAAAATTCCGCCTGAATGTCGCTGCGTGCCAGGCTTTCCAGCAGCTCTTCATACTCCGGGGGGAAGGACTGGAAGTTTTCCCCGGAAGGGGGGAGCCGGTAGGCATAGCCGATCAGCTCAGCGTAGTTCTGCAGCAGAAATTCCTGGTTCTTAATTTCCCGAAAAATGACGTCACGGCCGGAGTTGAGCCGGTCGTCGACGGTTTCATGGATGGCCCGGTTCATCAGCAGGATGAAGTTGAAGGTCGCCACCCCTCCGAGCAGCAGGAGAATGACGAAGAAAGGGAGCAGGATTTTATGCCGCAGGGACCAAGTGCGGCGCTGGGAAAATTCTCCCATTCGGATTCCTCGATGGGGCAAAGAACGCTTCAGACGGGCGCGGCCCACGCTTCGGGTGGAGAATCAACGATTCGTCAAACCGACGAGGTTCGGCGGGGGGGGATTTTCGTTGTTGCTACGATGGGGTTCGCCGGTTTTCCCCGACAGGTGTTGACGAAATCCTCCCCTTTGCACCATCTCCAGAAAGGTCTCCGCTACAATCGGGTCAAACTGGGTGCCCGTGTAGCTGCGGATTTCCTCGACGGCTTCCTCGAAGGAGAGCGCTTCCCGGTAGGGGCGGTCGGAAATCATCGCGTCGAAGGTGTCGGCGACGGCGAGAATCCGGGCTTCCATGAGAATTTCATCCCCTTTGAGATGGTCGGGATAGCCCTTGCCGTCGTAGCGCTCGTGGTGCTGGGCGATGATTTTGCGCACATCCTTGAGAAACTGGATTGGTTCCAGGATCTTCACGCCGATGAGGGGATGCTGGTGCAGGGCCTGGACATTCTGATCGGTTAGATCCCCTTTTTTGTGAAGCAGCTCCCGGTCAATTCCGATCTTGCCGATGTCGTGCAGAACCGCCGCCTGTTCCAGGCGTTTGAGCCGTTCGGGAGGGAGGCTGAGGCGGCGGGCCAAGGCGAGGCTGATGCGCGTGACCCGTTCCGAATGGCCGTGGGTGTAGGCGTCGCTCGCTTCGATGGCGGAAACCAGGGCCTGCACCGTATTCAAATAGGTCGTCTGCTGTTCCTCGTAGAGTTGGGCATTCTTGATGGCGATGCTGGCCTGGCCGGCGATGGTCGAGAGGAGTTCCAGGTCTTCGGTGTAGAAGGAGGAACCGTCACGGCGGTTGGCCATGGTGATGGTGCCGATCGGCTCACCGTTGACCATGAGCGGCGCGCAGATGACCGTCTCGCGGGTGAAACCCAGCCGGCTGATTTTGTTGAAGTGGCCGGCGTCGTTGATGTTCTGGATCAGGAGCGGCTTGCGGTTCTCGATGACCCAGTGGGAGACGCCGCCGTTCTCTAGGGGGATGCGCATGCCGGAAGCGGGCGGCGTGGGCAGGCCGAAGGAACCGCCGATGGTCAGTTCGTGGGTTTCCCGGTCGAAGAGCAGGATGTAGCCGGCGCTCGCCTTGAGGGTGTCGACGGTGGCCTCAATGAGCAGCTGGAAGAGCTTGCTCTGGTTCATCGTTGAGTTGATCGCCAGGCCCATGTTGTAGAGAGCCGACAGGCGGTGGACCGCCTGCTGCAGGGTGGTGTTCTTGCTCTCGAGTTCCCCGGCGAGGTCGGCGATGCGATAGTTGGCTTCCTCGATTTCACCGATGCGCTGTTCCAGGGAGGCGTTGAGGAATTCGATCTCCTTGAGGCGCTCCTCCAGGGTGGTGTTCATCGCCTCGATCTGCTCCTGATGGGCGAGCTTTTCCTTGCCGACAGCGATTTCCCGTTCCTGGCGCACCACCTCGTGGATCTGGCTTCTGAGCCGTTCGACCATGCGATTGAACTTGTCGGAGAGCTGCGCCATCTCCTTCGAGGTGGTGAGGGAGACCGCCGCCTGATCGAACTCCCCTTTTTCCAGATGATTCATGGCCCCGACCAGGCTGCGCAGGGGTTTTTCCACGTAGTACATGACAAAACCGGTGATGGCAAGGATCAGGAAAAGGAGCATCGGGAAGGAAGAGGCTATCGCCCGGAAATTGAGCTGGTTATGCATGGTCGCCAGATTGTCGATGGCGATATGGATGCTGAGGATACCGAGAACCCGCTCGCTCTGGTCGTGGCAGGCATGACAGTCGGGTTCGTTGTAGATGGGGAGGATGCGCGCCTGGTAGATCTGGCCGTTGTGCTCGTGGCTGCTGGAGAACTGCTGCGAACGATAGGCGATCAGGTCGACGGCGGGAACTAGGTCGCCGACGCTCTCCGACCGCCCGGAACGGAGGATGCGGCCCGACTCGTCGAAGATCTGCACGAATTCCAGGGTCGGTTCGGTCTGGATCTCTTCGAGGATTTCCGCGACCCGGTCATTTTCGCCGCTGCGCATGAAGGTAATGACGCTGTTGCGGATGGTGTCGCCGAGAATCCGGCTGTGCTGCATCGCCAGCTGGTTCAGGGTCTCGCGATGCGCGGCCAGATGGTGCCACATGCTCAGGGACACCACCATCAGGGCGATCAGCGTGGAAAGTATGAGAAATTTCGACTTGAGAGAAAGCATCTATACCTTAATATCCGGATGATCCTTCGGCCCGGTTGGTGAAATCACGGAGCATGGTTGCTTAACACCCGCGAAAAGCCCACCAGCAGAGCCTTGCCGGGGAGTCGAAATGCTCGCGTCATACTCAATTAATACAGCATACCCCCGAGCAGGTAGCGACGGCAACGGCTTTTTTCCACGGGGCACATGCCGACCTTGACGGAACAGTGTCGAGTCTTTAAGATGAGGCCGCGAAATCCTATAAATCTTTGCAAATATTCTGCCAGTCTTTGCAAAGCCCCGCCTGAAAGGGTGCGTTAGAACATGGAATTTCTATTGTCCCTCTTGGGCGTATGGATGATCATTGAAGGCATCCCCTGGTTTCTCTCCCCCGGGGGGATGAAAAGCGCGCTGCGCCAGATGCTTTCCCTGCCGGATAAAAGTCTGCGGCTGATGGGGGCTGTCCTGATGTTCGCTGGGCTCCTCACGGTCTACCTGGCTCGTGGCTAGGGGGCCGAAAGGAATTGACTTTTGTCCCTGCTTTGTGATTGATTGACTCCCGGTTCGGCACCCTCCGACGTAGGTTTTAATGTTCCTTGACGATTTTGATTTCGCGCTTCCCGAAAGCCTGATTGCCCAGTATCCCCGGTCCGAGCGGGAGGACGCCCGACTTCTCGTGCTGCGGCGAGATACCCGGGAGATCCGCTCCACCGTTTTTCGCGACCTGGGCGCTTGGTTCCGGCCCGGCGACCTGCTCGTTCTCAACGATACCCGGGTCATTCCCGCCCGGTTGCTGGGAGAGAAGGAGAGTGGTGGGCGGATCGAAGTTTTTCTGGTCCGGCGCCTCGCTTCCGATGGCGAGGACTGGGCCTGTCTGACCAAGTCTTCCAAGCCTCCTCGTCCCGGCACCCGCCTGCGTCTCGGCGCCGCTATCGAGGGGACCGTGCTGCCCGGTGGTGAGTTGCCTTACCGGCACATCCGTTTCGAGTGTTCAGGGGATTTTACCGCCGCCCTGGAACGGGAAGGGCATATCCCTCTGCCCCCCTACATCCGTCGTGACGCCGATGCCAGTGACCGCCTCCGCTACCAGACGGTCTTTGCCCGCGCTGATGGAGCGGTCGCCGCGCCTACCGCCGGTCTGCACTTCACCGAGCGCACCCTCGATGAGTTGCGGGAACGCGGGGTGGAGATTCATCCCCTGACACTGCACGTCGGCCTCGGCACTTTTCTGCCGGTGCGGGTGGAGAATGTCCGTGAACACCGGATGCACCATGAGCCTTACGTGGTGCCGGCGGCAACCGCCGCCGCAGTCAATCGCGCCAAGGAGGAAGGGCGCCGGGTTTTCGCTCTCGGCACCACCACCACCCGCGCCCTGGAGCACGCGGTGGACGAGCAGGGGCGCCTGCGCGCGGGGGAGGGGAGCAGCGATCTCTTCGTCTATCCCGGTTTCCGCTTTCGCCTCGTCGATGCCTTGATTACCAATTTCCATCTGCCGAAGTCGACCCTGCTCATGCTCGTCTCCGCCTTCGCGGATCGGGAATTCATTCTTGAAGCCTATCGGCGGGCGGTGCGGGAAGAGTATCGTTTTTTCAGTTACGGCGACTGCATGTTGATTCTGTAAATCGACGCTTTTTCGCCTGTTTGATTATCAATACTTTCGATTCGGGATGAAGTGACTTCTTTCTCTTTTGATCTGTTGCATGAGGATGGCCGCGCCCGGCGCGGACGCCTGCATACCCGGCGCGGCGTCGTCGAAACGCCGGTCTTCATGCCGGTGGGAACCCAGGCGACGGTCAAGGCCATGTACCCCGAAACCCTCAAGGAGATCGGGGCGCAAATCATTCTGGCCAACACCTATCACTTGCTCTTGCGCCCTGGGCACGAGCGGGTCCGGGCCTTGGGTGGCCTGCATCGGTTTATGAACTGGGATCGCCCGATTCTTACCGACAGCGGCGGCTTTCAGGTCTTCAGTCTCGGCGAACTGCGCAAGATCGACGAGCAGGGGGTGCGTTTTCAGTCCCACCTCGACGGTGCCGCCCATGTGCTGACCCCGGAATCCTCCATCGCCATTCAGGAGGCCCTGGGGGCCGATATCATCATGGCTTTCGATGAATGCATCCCCTATCCGGCCAGCCGGGAATACGTCGCCGAATCGACCGCCCGCTCCAGTCGCTGGGCCGCCCGCTGCCGGCAGGCACGGCAACCGGAGGACGGCGCCGCCCTCTTCGGGATTGTGCAGGGGGGGATGCACCGCGATCTGCGCGCCCAGAGCGTTGCCGATCTGCTCGACATTGGCTTCGAAGGCTATGCCGTCGGCGGCCTCTCCGTCGGCGAGTCGG
>DIVU01000215.1 GCA_002423365.1 Desulfuromonadaceae bacterium UBA6124
CAGATCGAGAGCAGGGGCAAACCGCCAATGTTGAGCGCTCCCTTGATATGTCCTCCACCAAAAGCCAGCATCATGCGGGTATCGATGAGAACGTTGTCGTTGTCCTCAATGGCTTCCTGAAAGAATTCGGGAGGAAGCCCGCGCACTGGCGGCAGGTTGCCGAGCACAACGGGACCCTTGGTGTTCAGTGCCCCCATCGACGGATAATAGGTCGGGATGGGCGACGCGTCGGTGAGCGCGTGTTTGGTGAAACTTTTAGCATCGTCAAACTGGAGGAACGCATTGAAGCGCCGTTCATAACCGATTGTGCTGCTGAGCCGGTCACCGATATCCTCACCGCATGGCGAGCCTTGACCATGCGTCGGATGGACGATGACGCCATCGTCCAGCTTCAGGTAAAAATCGTGCAGCGTATGGAAAAGTTTTTCAGCCAACTCTTTTTCCCGGCTACTGCCAAGGAGGTCGGGGCGCCCGGCGGAGCTGACAAAGAGCGAGTCCCCGGTGAGGACCCCCCAAGGGGCGTCGGGATGCTCCTTTTCTGCCAGCAGATAGGCCATGTGCTCCGGCGAGTGGCCGGGCGTGTGGCGAGCGGTAATGAGCGCGGAACCCAACTCGAAGACATCACCATCGGCGACCTTCTCATGGTCGAAGCCGTAGCGCGCGCCTCCTTCGTGACTGAGGTATATTTTCGCTGAC
Organism: Desulfuromonadaceae bacterium UBA6124; assembly: GCA_002423365.1. Classification (GTDB taxonomy): domain Bacteria; phylum Desulfobacterota; class Desulfuromonadia; order Desulfuromonadales; family Trichloromonadaceae; genus Trichloromonas. Next base: position 697 of record DIVU01000215.1, read on the forward strand.
TGGGCACGCGCACAGAGTTCACGCGCACCACTGACGAAATCGACATGGATGTGCGTTTCAAAAATATGAGTAATCGTTACCTGTTTCTCGCGGGCGAGCTCCAGGTAGCAGTCAACATCGGGCCGAGGATCGAACACTGCGGCGATTCCTGCTTCATCATCACCGAGCAGGTAGGAAAGCTGGGCGATACCCTCGGTTTGAATGCTTTCAAAGATGAGTGCCATAAGGTGCCCTTTTTTTACGATTGCTTGAGTTCTCTATTGGAAAGATTCTTACTTCCCACAGCCACAGGTCGTTGCCGATGGCTGCTTACAGCACCCGCATGAAGACCACGAGATCCATCTTTTCCTGTTCAGTCAGTCCCAATTGCAGAACGAGATTGAAAAACTCCACCGTGTCCTCCAGCGTGAGCAACCGGTCATCATGCAGATATGGCGGGGAGTCCTTGATACCGCGCAAAGGGAAGGTCTTGATCGGGCCGTCGGCGGAAGCCATTCGGCCGTTGATCATGCGGGGCTGGTAGAATCTCTCTGTTTTCAGGTTGTGCATAGAGTTGTCGGTGTAATAGGGGGCCGGGTGGCACACAGCGCATTGCGCCTTGCCGTTGAAGAGCGCTTCGCCCTGGAGCTCGGCCGGAGTGGCTTTTGCCGGGTCCAACTTGCCGTAGATGTTGAGCTTGGGGGCCGGGGGGAAGTCGAGAATCGATTGGAACTCGGCCATAAAGTGAACCTGGCTGCCTCTTTCGAGGATATTGACCCCCTTTTTGGTCGCAATCACCGGGTCGCCGTCAAAGTAGGCGGCGCGCTGCTCAAACTCGGTAAAATCCTCGATGCTTTTCAATGCTCGCTGGGAACCGAACAGCCGCTGGATATTCACCCCGCGCAGGGTCGGGGTATCCAGACGATGCCGGAACTCTTGGGGACGGATATCGCCGACAAGGTGAGTCGAAGCGATCGTATGGCCATTGGCGTGGCAGTCGAAACAGGCCACGCCGCGGCTCGGCTTTTCAGAGCGCCGGTCCTCGGTCTGGTTGAACTGCTGCTGCGGAAACGGCGTCACCAGCAAGCGCAGGCCCTCGAGCTGTTTGGGATTCAGTATCCCGTTGAACAGTTCGTAGTAGTTCATGATCGTCACGAGCTTGCCTTGGGAGACGTCACCGAGATCAGGCCGCGTCGTCAGGTAGATGGGCGCCGGAAACTCGGGCAGTACGTGGTCCGGAAGGTCAAAGTCGAGATCGAACCGGGTGAGGTCCCGTTCTTCTTGCTTAGTGATTTCGTCGATCATAAATTTAGGAAAAAGCATGCCGCCTTCCGGGTGGTTCGGGAACGGGAGAGGGAAAAAGCCCGGTGGGAACAGATTTTGTTCCCGGATCTCTTCCGGGCTTATGGATGCCAGCCTTTCCCAGGTCATGCCCCCCTGCAGCTTGATCCTGACGCCTTCCTGCACGGCCTTTCCACGGGACATAGTCACGTCTCTGGCAGGGCGGTCACTCAGATCATAGCGCTCATTGAGCAAATCCATCTGCCGCTTCATTATTTCCGGCTTCGCAGCTTTCATGCGAGCCATGGTCGATGCGAAGTCTTCCTTGATATCCACTGGAGCGTAGCTGGTCGCTCCCTTCTCTATTTCCTTGGCATAAGCTGCACCTATGACCATGATAGTCATGATTAAAACAGCCAACCCTGCTCTACGGTACTTTTTGATAAGTTGTTTCATTTTATCTCTCCCTTCTTAGAAACGGTTAACTGACATCTAGTCTTTCCAAAATCTCGCGCATTGGTTCAAATGAACAACCGAATGACTGGAACCGCCATCAATGACGATCACGAGGCAGCAGCTCAAGATTCCTACGTTACAAGGACCTTCATTGATACTAGAGATACAACAAAATAGCTGTCAAAACTTCGCAATAACTAAGAACCACCAAACTATGAGCAACAATTCGACAAACGCATCAAGCAGATATATTGGTGCGATGATGCGCTTTGTTACATAAATGACGTCGACGCCGGTAAGTACGGCCGCACTGCCTACGGCCAGCAGAATTGTTGAAGGGACTATTTCTCCTCGATACCCCGAGAGCAACAGTGACGCCCCGATGACGGAGATGAGCACTCCGACGGTTTTCACCAGCCATAGATCGTTCTTGGGCCCGGTAATCCTTTGAAAGGTCCCGATGCTAATAATCGGCCAGATCCCGGTGAGGAAATAAAATCCGCCCTGAGCGAGGGCGGCAGCCACCCCGATTTCCATCCATGCCTCACTTACTTCGCAGGAGACTTACCCAGGTTCGATCCCTCTTTTTACCGCTCCCGATGAGGAGAACCTCGTATTGTTCTACGTCTTTAGTGATTGAGCTTGCGTATCAACGATAGCGAGCAATCCAGTGTGCGTAAGGTGCCGGTAGCGTCGCCCAGGATGGGTTTTCGATATTTAATTCTTTGGCTGCACGATAGGGCCAATGCGGGTCCACCAAGAAGGGTCGCCCCAGCGTAACCAGATCGATCTTGCCCTCACGAATCAGGGCGTCGGCCTTCTCCGGCTCCGACGAAAGATACCAACTTGTCGTACCGGGTAAGCCGGTTTGCTTTAAAACCTTCTCCGCTGTTTCAACCATGAAGTTTTCACCCCAGGGTATCTGCGCCTCCGGCGTGTTGAAACCAATCGAAACATCGACCAAATCAAGGCCTTCTTTCTTCATCCGGCGCAGTAACGCTACGGCCTCATTCATCATCGCTTCGTCATCGCCGTAAAATTCGACGACACCAAGGCGAACCGCCAGCGGCCGCTCCTGTGGCCACACCTTACGCACGGCCATCATCGTCTCCAGAAGATAACGTGACCGATTTACGGCACTGCCGCCGTAACTATCGGTGCGCTGGTTCGAAATCGGCGAGAAGAAGTTCTGCGCCAGATACCCATGCGCATAATGCAGCTGCAACCACTCGAAACCTGCGTCACGGGCGCGTTCAACAGCCCTTACTGTGTCGGCCTGCACTCGACTAATATCTGCCGGCGACATCTCACACGGCACACGCGGTAGGTTCTGACCAAACGCGATCGGCGAAGGTGCGATGGTCGCCCAGGAATTCGGTTGTCCCTCCGCAATGTGATCATCGCCTTCCCACGGACGGTTCGCCGAAGCCTTGCGCCCTGCATGACCAATTTGAATACCCGGTACCGCGCCGCCGTTCTTGATTCCGGCGGCAATCTCCCTTAACGCTTCGGCATGCGCGTCATTCCACAGGCCCATATCCGCCCACGTAATGCGCCCTTCCGGCGAAACCGCCGTGGCCTCCACCATGACCAATCCCGCACCGCCTCGCGCCAGGGAAGCATAGTGTACTTTGTGCCAGTCATTCGCCAACCCATCGTTGGCCATGTATTGGCACATCGGCGACACAACAATTCGATTGCGCAGTGTGACGCCTTTCAGCGAATAAGGATCGAACAGACCTGCCACAGCTTGGCTCCTTATTAACAATTCTCCGTGCTCGGCATTTCAATCTTGCGGTCTTCGCGGCGCGTGCCTTTTTCCAGCTCGTTTACTTCCCAACGCGAATCGACATAACGTCGCCGATGAGTCCGAAGACACTCAATAGCCAGATGATCACACCGATAACAACGACCGCATTCAATATTCTCTTGATGGTCGACTGCATCGGAATGTAGCTGTTGATGACCCACAGGATCAACCCAACGATAACCAGAACAATGACTAACTGAATAAGCGGCATCTGCTCCTCCTGTTTTTTGAGTAGTTACTAGTCTATGCCTTACGTCTAGGTCGTTGCCATCTCAGATTTGACTAAAGCGCCGGTGGACGCTACTTCAGAAGATCTTCGAGCCGCTTGTTGACCTCGGTCCAGTTCACGATGGTCCAGAACGCCTCAACGAACTTGCCCCTGTCGTTCTGGTAGTCCAGGTAATACGCGTGCTCCCAGACATCCAATACCAGCAGTATCCTGAACATCGGGTAGACATTCGTATTGTGCTTTTCGACCTGCATGATGATGGGTCTGCCGGTCTTTTTGCAGAAGGTGAGCGCTGCCCAGCCCGATCCTTCGGTGCTTATCGCCGTCTGCGAAAACACCTTTTTGAAATACTCGAAGGTGCCGAACTCCTCCTCGATCACCTTCGCGATTTTTCCGGACGGCTTCTCGCCCCCGCCCTTGCCCGACGGAGCAAGGTTCTTCCAGAACAGCGAGTGCAGCAGGTGCCCCCCGATGTGGAACGAGAGTTCCTTGAAGGTCGCCTTGGTGTCGAAATCGGTCTTGTCGGCTCTGGCCTGGTCCATTTTTTGAAAGATGGCGTTCGCCCCCTTCACGTAGGCGGCGTGGTGCTTTTCGTGGTGCAGCCGCAACAGGTCTTCAGAGATTACCGGTGCAAGCGCCGTGTAGTCGTATTCAAGCTTCGGTAATTCGTACATTTTGGCTGGTTCCATGTTGTCGTCTCCTTTGTTGGTTTTTATGCCCGTCAAACATTCACCTAAGAAGTCATGGTCGAGGGCGATCAAAGGCTCCCGCACGGTGTCGATGATGCTCTCGGCGAATCCCCTGGAACCTTCGACGATTTTTTACTCGTTCATCTGGTTTTTCGGATTGAATCGCGCAACAGCCCCCTGACTTCGTCCCAGATTTGCTCCGCACCGGTTTTCATGTCCTCCCACTCGTCAGCGCTGGCCGCCGAAATCCCCAGCAATTGTTCCGCCGCCTGGTCCCGCTTGAGCTGCAAGGCACCGATTGTTCGGGAATATTCGAACTTCTCTTCGGCGGTGGCGCTTTCCGCCTTTTCTTTGAGCATCTCGATCTGCACATCCCATTCGACCATTTGCGCGGAGAGTTTTTCGACGTACTTGGTTTGTTCATCCATGATCTGACCTCCTCTCTGTTGAACCCCCTTTGCGAGCAGCCTTAGCCCAAAACCACCTCGACCTGATGGTCCCGGCGGTCATCCACCAGCGGAATCGCCGCGCCCTCGATGACCACCCCATCCAGGGTGATGCGCCGCCCTGCCGCCGCCGGTTCACCAACGTTCCTGATGGTGAGATGGTAAATCGTCTCTCGATAGCGGTAGCGGACTTTGTAAGACGGCCAATGGGCCGGGATACAGGGTGCGATGCGCAGCTGGTCAACCTCCAGCTGCAATCCGAGCAAGGTCTCCACGGTCAGCCGGTACATCCAGCCCGCCGCCCCGGTGTACCAGGTCCAGCCGCCGCGGCCGGTGTGGGGAGAAACCGCGTAAATGTCGGCGCACATAACGTACGGCTCGACCTGATAGCGTTCGATTCCCCGCGGCTCGCTGCCGTGATTGACGGGGTTGAGCATGGCGTACAATTCCCAGGCGCGCTCCCGCTCACCCTGCAGGGCAAAGGCCATCGTCGCCCAGATCGCGGCATGGGTGTATTGCCCGCCGTTTTCGCGCACACCGGGCACATAGCCCTTGATATAGCCCGGTTCAAGGTCGGATTTATCGAAGGGGGGCGTGAGCAGTTGGATGAGCTGCGCATCCCGTCGCACCAGGTGCTGGTCAAGGGCAGCCATCGCCTGGCGGGCGCGGTGGGGGTCGCCCCCCTGGGAGATGACCGACCAGCTCTGGCTGATCGAATCGATCCGGCATTCGTCGTTGACGGCGGAACCGAGCGGGGTGCCGTCATCGAACCAGGCCCGCCGATACCAAGCGCCATCCCAGGCATGCGTCTCGATGTTGCCGCGCAGCCGCGCCGCCTGCTCGCTGCAAAAGTCGGCAAAAGCGGCGTCATCGCGCCCACGCGCCAGGTTGGCAAAGAGTTGCAGGTTTTCATAGAGGAACCACGCCAGCCAAACGCTCTCCCCCTTGCCCTCGCGCCCGACCAGGTTCATGCCATCATTCCAGTCGCCGCAGCCCATCAGCGGCAATTGATGCTCGCCAAAGCGTAAGCCGTGGTTGATGGAGCGCACGCAATGTTCGTAGAGGCCGGCCGTTTCACTCGAACGTTGCGGCTGATCGTAGTAGGCCTCCTCTTCCGGATTGAGCAGTCGCCCTTCGAGAAACGGGACCGCTTCGTCGAGGACGCCGGTATCGCCGGTCGCCAGCACATAGCGACAGGTGGCATAGGGGAGCCACAGATAGTCGTCCGAAAAATGGGTGCGCACCCCTTGTCCGCCCGGCGGGTGCCACCAGTGCTGCACGTCCCCCTGCGGGAACTGCCGCGAGGCGCAGCGGAGCAACTGCTCGCGAGCCAGCCAGGGGGTGGTATGGAGCAGCGCCATGGTGTCCTGCAACTGATCGCGAAA
>DIVU01000162.1 GCA_002423365.1 Desulfuromonadaceae bacterium UBA6124
GTCAAAAAATAGCTCGCCGTGCTTCGCGTTTCATTGCCGAGAAAATCGGTGCTGATCGTTTCCTGCGTGACCTTGAGCCGGTTGTCGGCGAAGAGGTCGACGCGGACTCGTCCGGCTTCCGTCATCCGGGCCAGCGACCGGCTGGGAAATCCTTCCTCGGGGGGAGCGAATTCCGCCTGGCGCTGAACCTGACGGACGAAGGAGCGCCGCCCTTCGGCGTCAAAGTGCGCGTTGAAACGGACCTGGTCGATGGTCAGGGTGCCGTCGCTCCAGAGGATGGAGAAGGTCAGGGGGGCTTCGACCCGAGCTTTCAGCGGGCGGGCCGCATCGTCCCTTGGCGGCGCCAGGGGCAGTCTTTCGCCGGCCTCTCCACCGGGCAGGGAGGAGAAACGGAAAAAGCCGNNGGTCGGCCAGGGAAAGATCCGCCAGGGGGATCGCCGCGGGGGCCTTGAAGAGGGGGATGGTGACGTTGCCGATCAGCAGCAGGATCAGGATGACGCTGGCGATGATCGCCAGGCCGCCGACGGTGATAACGTAGCGGGCGAGGCGGTCCCTGAGTTTGATTCGCCGGAGAACGTTTTTATCCATGAATTGAGCCTTGTCTGGGAGCCCGTTGCACATAAAGGACCGGATCTTTCGATCCGGTCCTTTTCATGAAAACGCGGTGATGCGTAAGCTTACTTGAGCAGGTTCAGCTGTTTCTCGGCGATTGCGGCGGGCAGGGGGAGGTAGCCGTCCTTGACCACGACTTCCTGACCTTCCTTGGAGAGAGCGTACTTGAGGAATTCCTCGACCATCTTCGGCAGCGGCTGGTTCGGCTGCTTGCCGACGTAGAGGTAGAGCATGCGGCCCAGGGGATACTTGCCTTCCAGCACGTTTTCATAGGTCGGCGCATAGGCTGTTTCGCCGTCCTTCTTGGCCAGGGCCAGGGCCTTGACCCCCGAGGTCTTGTAGCCGATGCCCGAGTAGCCGATGCCGGCTTTGTCTTCGGTGATGGAGAGGACGACCGAGGCGCTGCCCGGCTGTTCCTTCACGGTGTCCTTGAAATCCCCCTTGGCCAGGGCGTTTTCCTTGAAGTAGCCGTAGGTGCCCGAGGCCGAGTTGCGGCCGTAGAGGCTCATCGGTTTTCCGGCCCACTCTCCGGTCAGGGCGACCTGCCCCCAGGTGGAGATTTCCTCGGTGGCGCCGCTCTTGCGGGTCTTGGAGAAAATGGCGTCGACCTGGGTCAGGGAGAGTTGCTCCAGGGGATTGTCCTTGTTCACGTAGACGGCCAGGGAGTCGAGGGCGACGCCGATGGCGAGGGGCTTGTAGCCGTACTTGGCTTCGAAGGCCTCGATTTCGCTCTTCTTCATCTCGCGGGACATGGGGCCGATCTGGGCGGTTCCCTCGATCAGGGCCGGCGGCGCGGTGCTGGAGCCCTTGCCCTCGATCTGGATGTTGACGTTGGGGTACTGCTTGCGGAAGCCTTCTGCCCAGAAGGTCATCAGATTGTTGAGGGTGTCGGAACCGATGCTGTTCAGGTTGCCGGAAACCCCTTCGGTTTTTTCGTACCCTTTCAGGCCCGAGTCGACGCTGATGTTTTCAGCCAGTGCCGGGGACGCGCTCATGGCGACCAGAGCGGTCGCGGCCAGCAGCCATTTCTTGCCCAATCCTTTTTTCATGCCGATCTCCTTGTTTTCTCGATTGTGCCCCTTGGGGGGGATTGTTTCAGATTCGATTCATGTGAGACGGAGTATCGGCCGGAAATGTTAGGATCGTGTTAGTGCGCCATAAGAGGTCTGCTAAATGAGAAAACAGGCGAAAAAAAGCGGCGCCCGAAGGCGCCGCGAAGAAATTTACAGGCACATGAAATGTCGTCAGTGCGGTTGCTTATGCTCTTCGTGCTCTTCCTCGACTTCTTCCCAACCGGTCCACATGGGGACGAAGTGGGCGAAGGGGGTGTGCCCCAGGGTCGCCAGATAGAAGTGGGTGAAGATGAAGGCGCACAGGCAGCAAGCGAGGATGAAGTGCAGACCAACCACCAGTTTCAAGCCGCCGACCATGAGCAGGGTGTTGCGCAACGGTTCGATGTTCAGCAGCATGAAGCCGGTGACAACGACCAGCGGTACCAGCACAAACATGATGACCAGGTAGGCGGCCTTCTGCATGGGATTGAATTTGTTGTCCGGGGCGGTGTGGTGAGGATTGGGCTTGCCCCGGAAGTAGTTGAAGAAATAGAAGATGGCCTGGCGCAGCAAGCCGCTCTGGATATCCCCTTTGGTCGGCACGTAAAGTTGCTTCAGGGTGCCGGCGAAGACCAGATAGTAGGTGATCCACAGCACGAAGGAGATCGCCACGACGATCCCGGCGGTGTTGTGCAGGGCGATGGCCGACTTGTAGGTCCCGAAGATATTGACATATTCGGGAAAGCGAATCTGCGCGCCGGTGACGCAGAGGGTGACAATTCCCAGGGCGTTCAGCCAATGCCAGATGCGAACCGGGGTCGGTTGCAGGTAGATCATTTTTTTCGACTGCTCAGACATAATCAGTGTCCCTTCCCTTCTCTGTTTTTACGAGTCAAAAAGCGCAGGGTGCCGTGGCCCACAGGCATGACCAGGCCGCCGAGGATAATCAGGAGGCCGGCGATATTCAGCCATTTGCTGCGGGTCGCGCCCATCATGTAGAAATCCGGAGTGCCGTTGAGAACGTCGAGAACCGCGCCCTTTTCCACGACCAGCCGGGCGTAGCTGCCATCCTGCTCGGGGAAGGCCACATAGCTGGTCTGCATGGCTTCGGGGCCCGAAGCGTGGCAGAAAGAGCAATCCCAGCGGTTATCGAGAATCTGGAAGGTATGGGTCACCTTCTCCGGGGTCATCATCCCCCACAGGCGCAGCCCCTGGTATTTCGGATCGCCGTTGAAGGCTCGGAGTTCAGTCAAAGAGATTTCGCCGTTGCTGTCGGCGTCGAGCAGCGCTTGCACCGGCTTGTCCCCCGCCAGTTTGGCGAGATCTTCCTGCGAGGCGGGCACGAAACTGCTGTAGCGGTTCTTGGCGTCCCGTTGCAGCAGGTACATGGTGATGACGTAATTTTCCGAGCCGGTATGACAGGTGACACAGGGCAGCGCTTCGATGTGCAGACCCGCCTGCGGCAGCCACTGATCATGCAGTTTGGTCATTTCCTCGGGCTCGTGACAGGTGGCGCACTGGCGATTCATGTCGAAACCGGCGACTTCGGTGGCCGATTTCACTTCATGCGGATTGTGGCAGTCGGCGCAAGAGGCGGCGGAGCCGTGCACACTGGTGGTGTATTCTTTGTGGATGTCGTCGTGACAGTCTTTGCAGCTGGCTTTCGACGGGGCCAGGCCGTCGTCCGGATGGGCGTCGGTCACCGACTCATGGCAGCCGGAGCAGCCCATTTCGGCGTGGGCGGTGGTGTCGAACTGTCCTTCATTGATAGCGAAGGCATCGCCGACCATGCTGGCGTCGCTGTGGCACGCCAGGCAATCCGCCGATTCCATGGCGGTTGCCGCGGACGCGCCCAGAAGCAGGGCCAGGACCAGGCTTAGGAACAGATACATGGGTTTGTTCAGTTGTCGCACGGTGTTTCCCCCTTTTCTCTGGAAAAGTTGAGGTTGCTTGCTTGGGTTGATGTTGGGTTGACGATAGAGAATCCGTGGTTTCGGTTCAGCTGAAAGGAGCTGATGAGGTCTTTTCCTTGCCGCCGAACAGGCCCCTGACCATGCCGAAGAGCAGCATCAGGGCCGGAACCAGCTGCGCCACGAAAATCAGGGCGCAAAAGCCGATAAACAGCCAGGCGCCGAACCCCATCGTTCCGGCGTCACTCTCCGCCGAGGCGAGAGCCGGCCCGCTCAGCGCGGCCCAAAGTGCCACTGCGCCGGAAAGGCATCGCAAGGCTTTCATTCCTGTCTCCTTTCTATGGTCGACGCTTTTAGTGGGTCGCTTATGTGAGTTTGCAAATTCATAAGCAGTGCCCGTGCCAACTTGAGTTTTTGTTTATGTGATTTGTAAAATGCTGAAATAATTAACTTTTTAAAATGATTGTCGACAGTATGCGCAAATTGCCAAAAAATTTAGTACATTAAAATCATACTTTTAAGCGCTTTGCGGCTTCCAGGTGCTCGTAAATGTACAGAAAAATGTCGGTAAAATCACTTGGTTGCACGGTCGATTCGTGTGTATAATAAAAACATGCAGGGCAATGTGTATACATCAAATTCTTCCAATGGAATATTTTTCAGGGTTTTATTATCACGATTCGCAGCCCCAGATCAACATTGGATTGATTTTATGAAAAAAAACCAGTACGATTAATCCGGATTTTCGAGGGGGACGTTATTTCCAGCCGGCGTTTCAGCTGGTTCCGTGGCCGGCGGATGAGGAGTTTGCAGCAGATGACCAATGCCAAGATTCTTGTGGTGGACGATGAGGCGGTAATTCGCGAGGGAATACGCCGCATTCTCGAAAAGGAGGGCTACCAGGTCGAGCCCAAGTCGAGCGGTCGCGTGGCCTTGGAACGCTTGCAGGAAGAAGACTTCGACCTGGTGATCACCGACCTGAAAATGCCGGGTATGGGCGGGCTGGAGCTGCTCAAGGCGATCCGGATTCTGCAACCGAACGTGCCGGTGATCCTGATCACCGGCTATTCCACGGTGGAGACCGCCGTGGAAGCGATAAAGAACGGCGCTTTCGATTACCTGGCCAAGCCCTTCACCCCAGCGCAGATCACGGAAAAAGCCCAGAAGGCCTTGGAGCAACGGGCGCTGCTGTTGGGTTCGGCGGACGCGGAGGAGACGGGCCTGCAAGAGCTCGGATTGGGCGGACTGGTCGGCGAGAGCCCCCAGATACAAAAGGTTTTCAAGCGTATCATGCAGGTGGCGCGCACCGAAAGTACCGTCCTCATCACCGGCGAAAGCGGAACGGGTAAGGAACTGGTGGCGCGAG
>DIVU01000390.1 GCA_002423365.1 Desulfuromonadaceae bacterium UBA6124
CGCCTGCCGCCGCATCGGCGCCGCCCGGCCCGACCTGATCCTGCTCGATCTGATGCTCCCCGATCTGGACGGCCGCGAGATCTGCGCCATGGTCCGCTCCCACCCCGATCCCGAGACGGCGCCGACTCCGATCATCATGCTCACCGCCCTCGGCACCCTGGAAGACCGGGTGCGGGGCGTCGAGGCGGGGGCCGACATCTATCTGAGCAAGCCCTATTCGGTGCGGGAAGTCCTGCTGCAAACGGAGAGGCTGATCGGGCGCCGACGCGCCCAGCGGGAAACGGAAGCGGCCCTGGGACGGCTGGAACGGACGGGCAATCAGGAAGAGCAATGGCGACAGATGCTCTTTCACGAACTACGCAACCAGCTGCTGGTCATTTCCGGCTATTCGAATCGTCTGGCCGACAAGGAGCCCGCGCCGGATCTGGCGCGGGAATATGCCCAGGCGATCCAGCGCGGCGCTGACTATCTAAGCCGTCTCGCCGAAGAGTTCCTGCTCTTGCGCAGAGTCGAATCGGACCAGCAGGACTTGCCCGCGGAGCCGGTCAATCCCCTCTGGCTGCTGGAAGACGTGGTCGGGCTCTATCGCCCCCTGGCGGCGCGGGAAGGGCAACAGCTCGCCCTGCGCACCCTCGGCACGCCCACGCCCTTCGCGACCCATCCCGGGGCCTTGCGCCTGATTCTTTCGAGCCTGCTGGAAAATGCCGTGAAATACGGCAAATTGGGCGGAAATATCGAAGTGGAACTGATTTTCGCGGCGGAGGAGTTACGGATCACCGTGGTCGACGACGGCCCGGGCATCCACCCGGAAGAGATCGAGCGGATATTCGAAAAGTTCTATCGCGGCACCCAGCAGTCGGGGCACAGCGCGGGACACGGCCTCGGGCTCTATTCCGCCCGCACCTTGGCCCGCGCCCTGGGTGGAGAATTACATGCCGGCAACCGCCCCGGTGGCGGCGCCGAGTTCACCCTGAGCCTGCCTAAGGCATAAACCTTCCTCCCTGATCGGAAATCCCTGCGCGGTTGATCGGACCCCAAAGTATTTGCGGTCGCCGCAAACAAAGATTTCATACCGGGCCAATCATTCGCCAACAATCCCCCTTCATGCTGAATTCCATCATCTCCGGCGGCGTCCTAAGCCCCGGCCCTTTTCTGGAGTGCGGCATGAATCCTTCCCATCCGCTGCGACTGTTATCCGGCCGCCAATTTCAACGGTTCCATGACCGCGACCTCGATCCGCAAACCCTTCTTCATGCCCTGGGCTGTCGCCTGGAGGATCTCCCCGGCACCCTCCCTTTTGCCGCCGGCGACCTGACCGCCGGTTCTGAGACGGAACTGCAAGCGGTGGTGATCGGCGGCCGGGACGCGGTCGACCTGCCCCTGGCGATCGAACACTCGGGATTTTTCGCCAATCTGCGCCGCCGCGCCCGGGCGGGGGATACGGCGCACAGCCTGGTGCAACGTCTGGAGGATTTTCTCGCCGGCAACGCCGAAAATGTCTGGGAGAACAGCTGGGTACGGCTGCCGATGAAGCGCCTCGGGGATTTCTCGCGGCGGGTGCTGGAACGGGATCTGCTTGCCGACAAGAGTGATCCGACAGCGGGCAGGCGGGGGGACGCCAACCGTTTCCTCCTCGACGGCACCTGTGCCGGAGAGGGACGACTGCGTATTCCCGTAAGCTATCTGGTCAAACTTGCCCTGGCCGACCATCTCGACCGCCACCCGGATTTGCCGCCGGCGGTCAGAGCGACCGGTGAAAGGCTGATGAATCATTATCTGAGCGACAACACCTCGCCGGAGACCTTCTCCTTTCAGGTCGTGACCCTGGGGGCGGAAACCGGCATGGGCGAGGCCCTGGCGCGGGAAACCGCCCAGCGTTTTCTCTTCACCCATCTGCTGAGCTGCCACGCCAACCTGAATTTCGGCTTGCTGGAAACAGGGCAGCGGGCACTGATCTATTTCGCGCCGCACCCGCCACTGCGGCAAAAGCAGCTCAACGACCTGATTCCCGACGCCTTCTACCGGGAACTCTTCATGAGTCCCTGCCTGTCGGGCTGGGACCGAGGAGAAGCCAAGCACCACTACATGCACCTCTGCCATCAGGTGCTCAGCCGTTCCAAGCTCAACGCCGTGGCCAAGCTGCGCGAGGCGGGGATCATCAGCAACAACCTGGTGCTACTCCCGAACATGTCGAACATCAGCCTGGCCAACAACGGCACCCACATCAGCCTCGGCAGCCGCCGCCTGACGCAACGGATGAGCGAAGGAACGAGGGACTACGGCGCCGCCGAGGAAAAATACCTGGGGGATCTGGCCATCAAGATCCAGGAACACTTTCTGCCTCTGTTCGCCGGCACCTTCAGCGCCGCCCCCTACCGGGTCGGCTTCGAGGATTTTCATCCGGAAACGGCATTGGGTTTTCTCGCCCATGAACTCGACTACACCCATTTGCGCATGCTCTGGCGCCGCTGGAAAAAGAAAGCCAGCCTTTCGGTCTGCGGCCACTCGCTCACCCCCTTCGGTCCCGACTGGCTCGACCAGGGCCTGAGCCGCCTGCTCGGCCTGCGCGGGGATCTGGTTCCCGACTTCCGCCTGATCGATTATCCGGTGGCCTTTCTCAGCACCGCCAGCAGTCCCGCTCTCGACGGTCGTCTCGGCAACCAGAACCGGCTGAAAGAGGATCTGGACGCGATGGGGGTTTTCGACCGACAGATGTCCCTGTATCAATTCTTCAAGCTGCGGGAGCACGGAAGCATGGGCTTCACCGGCTTCGAAGGGCGTCATTACAGCCTGTTCCACAGCCTGGGGGAGGATCTCGGCGGCGCCGCCGGCCTGCAGGCCCTGCTCACCGGCCTGGCCTTCAAATATCTGGCCTCCGGGGAAATCCGCCACCGGCACATCCCCGACGACCCGGTGGCCGAAAGCGAGCGACGCCAGATCTTTTTCGGCCTGGCGGTGGGCATCCCCACCTTTTACGTCAGCCGCCGTACCCGCGACCGCTTCCTGCTGAAAATCCTCCGCCGTACCCGCCAGGTCCGCGTCAGCAACCGCTATCCCGGCTACTGGCGGATACCGAACCGGGAATACCGTCTGGCCCTGCTCGACATCCTCGTCGAGGACGGCGCCGAACTCATCGAAGCTTCGGGACTGGGCGGCCTGTTGGCGGAGCTGCGCCGCCGCCTGTGCCGGCCCGAGGAAGAGTCCACCGCCGGCCGCCTGACCCGGGGCATCCTCGACCGGCTCGGCGCCAACAATCCCCTCAAGGTCAAGGCCGAGGAGTTCAACCGCGCCGCCGAGGGCTATTACCGTGACGATCTGCGTCGGCATCATCTCCGCGAAGCCCTGGCCTTTCTCCGCGAGGATCTAGAACGCCCGACGGAAAAAACTCCCCAAGGCAGCGCCCCGTTCAACCGCTTCTCGGGTCGTTTGCTGGAAGACGCCCCGCGCCTCTTCGCCGACGCCCGCCGGGAGTTGCCGGCGGGCGCGGAAACGCCGGAAACGGTGGCGCGGCTGCTCAACCTGATGCTCCTGAACTTTTCCCGCCAGGCGCCCATCGGTGCCGAGCCCCCCCTGGAGAACACCTTCGCCCATGCCGAACATGCATCAGTTCATCGAGCGGGATAGCGGGCTGGTCCATACCGAGCCGCTCTTCGCCGACCGCCTCGTGCGCCTGCTCTACCACCCGGTGCGGGAAAACGCCCCCCTGCTCTTTCGCGCCCTGACCGGCGCCCGCGCATCCAGCTTCCTGGCCCGGCTCAACTACGACCTCCCCCTGGGGACGAGGATGCTGGGAA
>DIVU01000156.1 GCA_002423365.1 Desulfuromonadaceae bacterium UBA6124
TTGCCGACGCCTATGTTCCGCAGGAATACCTTCCGGATGAGCTTCGGGGGAAGGGGGGCCGCTTCTACCGGCCGACGGAGCGCGGCTACGAAAAGATCATCGGCGAGCGGCTGGATCACTGGCGGAAGATCCGCGAGGCAAACGCCAAGAAAGATTCCGGTTAGTGTTTCGCCTTCCCGATTCAGGACATGCATTCATCGCCGGCAGTCAAAATCTTCGGTCCTTGAGGAGATGCGGCAGGGTGTGCCGATACGTGAAGCGAATGACGGCCAGTGTCGGAAGGAGCAAGCCAAGCCAGAAGACGATCCCCTGCCACTCCGGCCCCGAGGGACAGTATCCGGCAAGCCGCTTCCATAGAAAGTAGAGGGCGATTCCGGTCAGGACAAAGAGGGCGAGCGCGAAGCCTGCCAACCCCAATCCGCGTATGAAGCTCACCCCTACTCGTATCCATTCTCCGATACCCTTCGCCGTGGGACTGTCTATGGAAGCAAAAACCGGGCTCAGGAAGACGCCCCCAAGAAAACCACCGATAATCGTCAAACCCAGAAAATCTCCCCAGAACATCCAGACCAGTTTCTCTGTCCAGTCCGGAGAGCCGCCCAGGAGGACATAAATCCCGAGAGGGTACAGCAGACCCGCGGCGAGCCAGACCGGGGAGGACTTTTCTTGGTGGTGCATGGCGAGCAGGGCGCCCGTAGAAACGGTGCAGGCGATAAGCTCAGCCGCGAAAAGAAGGGTTGCCCCGGCAGGAGGATCGGGGAAAAGGGCTAGTACGCGGGCCGCGACGAACAGGCTGATGTATGCCGATGCAAACCCTATCCGAAGGAATACGTTCATTAAGGCGGATTGCTCTTGAGCTTTTTGAGCCGTTCGTATTCGGGACGCTGTTTGTAGAAGTCATCCAGCGGATAACATCCGGAAACCAGGCCGTGGCGCGGGGCGGTGGTGCAGTCGCTGAAGGTGCGGCAGATGCGAGACCTGGCCAGCGGAGATCCGGACAGGACATCGGCGGGCATTTCCGGGTAGGCCAGCGCCATGCGGCCCAAACCCACAAAATCGACCATCCCTTCGCGAACCACAGCCTGGGCGACGTTCGGCAGCCATTCCTGCAGATAGGTATAGGCCGATCCGACGATCGCCATGCCCGGGACGCGTTTTTTCAGTTCGGCACAGAACCGGATGTGACGCGCAACGCCGGTGAGCGGGTCTTCGGGGGGCTGGTAGCCGTCACTGGGCGGGAAGGTTGCCGGGCGCGTGATGTGCGGATTGTAGTACGGGCTGCCGGCAGAGATGTTGACCAGGCGGATGTCCAGGTCTTTGAGCAGTGTGAGGAATTCCACCGTCTCTTCGACATTCGGCCGGCCCGGATGCCGGGGGTCGCCGCCGAAGGCAAACGGGTATCGGCCGTGCTCGTCCCGGTAATCCATCATCATGCCGGTGCCGTCCTCTCCGGGGCGGAAGGGCGGGAAATCGAAGGCGCTCACGCGCACGCCGATGCGCAGACCGCGGCATTCCCGGCGAATGCCGGCGACAATCTCCCGCAGGAAGCGGGTGCGATTTTCAAAACTGCCGCCGTAACGCCCGGGGCGGGAGTAAGCGCTCAGGAACTCGTGCCCGAGGTAGCCATGGCAGTGCTTGATATCCACAAACTCGAAGCCGATCGTTTGGGAGCGACGGGCGGCCAGCACATAGCAACCGATCAGATCGTCGATTTCGCCGTCCGTCATCACCGGCCAATCCGACGGGGTGTTGAACATCGTTTCCAGAAGGGGATGGCGGTAGAGGATCTTCGGTTCGAGTTTCTTCTTGTCGTTCGGACGGCAGAAGCGGCCGGAATGGGTGAGCTGAAGGCCGACCATCAGGTCGTCGTCCGTGCCGAAATGCGCCCGGTGTTCATCGACCAGCGAGAGGCGGAGCTTTTCCATCTCGGTCATGGTTTGATCGAGGATCATGAGCTGATCGGGATTGGCGCGTCCATCGGGCCGCACGGCGGCGGCCTCGCCGCCCCAGATGAGCTTGGCGCCGCTCCGACCGAAATTACGCCAACGGCGGAAGGTCAGCTCGGTCGGCCTGCCGTCGTGCGTCCCGTCCCAGCCTTCCATGGGTTGGATGCAGAAACGGTTGCCGATCGAGCGGCCGTCGGTGAAGGTGTAAGGCCGGGCCAGGGGGCTCTCCGGGGCGCGGATCACCTCTCTGTCGAAGGGAAGGTCGATCTGCAGGCTGCCGAGGTATTCCAGGAAAGAGTCGGCGGTCTTGAATCGGACAATCCGGGGATAAGAATTGGCCATGATCATAGACCCCTCAGATACGCCACGCTCGCCTTTGCGATCTTTTCCGCCCCGTAATGGAAATCAAAGGCCTCGACGGAGAGCCATTCATCGTATCCGGTATCGCGCAGGGCCGCGATGATCGGTCCGTAGTCGATTTCGCCCATCCCCGGTCCCAGCAGGTTCGGATCATTGACGTGAAAATGGGCCAGATGTTTCGCGGATTCCCGGATGATCTGCGGCATCGGTTTCTCCTCGTAGCTCATGGCCTTCACGTCCAACTGCAAACGGAAGTTGGGGTGGTCGATGCGCTCGATCAGCTCCACGGCGTCAGCGGCGCACATCAGAAAATCCGTTTCCCGCGGACTGAGAGGCTCGATCGCCAGCGTCACGCCGCGCTCCGCGGCGGATACCAGGCACGGCGTGAAGACCTCCGTTGCGCACCTCATTGCCTGCTCGCGGTTCACACCGGGCAGCAGGTTCCGGTGCTTCGGCGAACCGATCACCATCACCTTCCCGCCCAAGTCCGCGCAGAGATCCACGAGCTCGATGAAATACCTGCTTGTCGTCCCGCGGATATCCACATCCGGGTGTGTAATGTAGAGACCCGGCGGTGTCATCAAAAGCCAGTGCAGGCCGATGATCTCCAATCCCCTTGATTCGGCCGACTCCCGCAATTGCACCCGCCGCTGCGGCGTAATCAAATTCGCCCGCTCGGCCAGCGTAAAAGGCGCGATTTCGATACCCTGGTAACCGATTTCATGTGCGAAATCGCAGAGCTTATCCCACGGCCAGTTCGCAAACAGTTCATTGCAGATGCCGAGCTTCATTTCGTCTCTTCCATCTGGTTCCGGACGAACTCTGTAAACGGGTCCCGGTGCGAACGGCTGTCCTGGAAATGCCGTCTCAATCGGATGCGGACGTAAATCACAACCTTCGCAGATGAAACCCGCCGTCGGTGTTGATCACTTCACCGGTGGACAACGGGAAGCAGTCCTGGGCGATGGCGACCACCGTGCGTGCAACCTCTTCCGGTTCACCCCAGCGCGCAATCGGCATCAATCCGTCGGCGATCATGCTGTCGTATTTTTCCCATGCCGGGCTGGTCAGATCGGTGCGGACAAAACCGGGACGCACCTCGTAAACGTTGATTCCGAACTCCGCCAGGCGGTGGGCGAACAGCTTGGTCATCATCCCCATACCGGCCTTGGAAAGGCAGTACTCGCCGCGATTCAGGCTGCTGGTGTAGGCGCTGATGGAACCGATGTTGACGATTCGCGCCTTCTCGATTTTCAGTTTGATCATCGAGCGCACGACGAGCTGGGTGAGAAAGAATGCCCCCTTCAGATTCGTTGCCATCACTTCGTCGTAACTGTTTTCGGTCATTTCCAGCAGATCCACCCGCTGACGCGGCCCGATGGCGGCATTGTTCACGAGGAGGTCTATCCTCGAGAAAGCCCCCAGCGTCTGTTCGACCAGCCGCGCACGGTCAGCCGCGTCCGCAACATCGGCCTGAACGACAATGCCGTCTCCCCCAACGCTTTTCACCAACCTGAGTGCATCGCCTGCCGCATCCGCGTTCCCGCGATAGTTGACGACAACACGCCATTTCTCTTTCGCCAGTGCGACCGCGATCGCGCGTCCGATGCCGCGCGCGGCGCCCGTGATCAATGCAACCCGTTCATCCATGATCCTTCGCCTTGCTCAGGGCCTCGAGAAAGAAGTATTCGCCCCACATGACGCTTTCGTCCACCCCCAGCCCCTTGCGCCGGTGATAGATGCCGTGTTTGAGGATCCCTTCCCAGCCCGGGGTTTCCTCCGCGAGGAACTCCGGCGTGGTCAGCGTCTCCAGAATCTGCAGCGCATAATCGCGGTAGCGCCGCGCGTGTTCCGCATCGCCGATCCGTTTCGAAAGATTCAACATCCCGCTTGCGGCGATCGCGGCGGCGGAGCTTTCGTACAACGGCGCGGGATTCGGTTCGTCCCAATCGTTCGGCGGGACGCCGTGCGCCGGGGAGCGTTCGATGTAATAATCCGCGCATGCCTCGGCCGTCTTCAGAAAACGTTCGTCAAGGGTGAAATCATACACGGTGCCGAAACCGTAGAGCGCCCATGCCAGACCGCGGGCCCAGGACGAATCATTTCGCCATCCCTGGTGCGTGGATTGCCGGAGAAATTCTCCGCTGACCGGATCGAAGATCCCCTCGTGCGATGTGCTGCCGTCGCCGCGGACGAGGTATTTGCGCGTCGTCAGGCAGTGCTCCGTCGCCTTGCGGAGCAGTTCCGCGTCGTTCGTCTGCTGCGCCGCATAGAAGACGATGCCGACGTTCATCATCACGTCGATGAAAAGACTCTCCTCGGCGACGAACGACCGCAGATATCGGCCTTGCTCGCGAAACCGCAGCCCCATCGTCTGACCGGCCTCGATCACGACTCGCCGGATGGCGGGATCGCCGATCAGATCGAACCATCTTTTCCAGGTAGACCAGAACAGGAATCCCAGGTCGTGGACGCTGCGGTCGAATTTACGATGCTCGATCAGGCGGGAATAGTGTTCGGCCTTGAAGCGCCAGAAATCTTCACCCGTGTGCTCATAGAGAAGCCAAAGCTGCCCGCCGAGGAAACCTTCGCACCAGTTTGTCCACGCCTCGCCGCCGTGCCTCCAACGGCCGTTCACCGTGTAGATGGGGAAATAATCGGGGTGAGTTTCGATCAGGCGGCGCAACTGCCGCGCGGCGAATTCGAACACGCGATCCGTTTTTTGCTGGAGATCCCTCATCTCGGCTCCATAATTGAAGTCGTTTGAAATCAAAGCGGATATGGATGGCATGTTTTGGGAAAAACCTGTTCATTCATGCGCGGAGGATACGAATTACGGTCATTGATGTCAACAATTTTGTAGGTCGTTTATGGGATCGCGAATATACCATGTTGGGTGAAATATTACATAAAAATATCCCCTTGACAAAGAAGGTTCGCCTTCGTATCCTTCGTCCACAGATAAGAAATTCCCGTCCGTCCCACAGGAAACAGGTTCTTCATCCAAAACCAAAAGGAGGATTGATCATGAAGCGAACTTTATGGCTGAATGCCGCCCTCGTGTTTCTCGTTTTGGCGGTAACGGTCGGCTTGGCGGCGGCTCAGGAATGGAAACCGAACAAGCCGATTCGGCTCATCGTCCCCTGGGGAGCCGGCGGTTCCACCGATCAGGCGGTCCGCTCCATTACCGGAGACCTTGAGGATGCCCTGGGGCAGAAAGTCGTGGTCGTAAACCAACCCGGCGGCGGCGGCGCCATCGGAACGAAAAGCGTGCTGGATTCCCCCTGCGACGGCTATACCTGGGCGTCGGGCGCGGTGAAAGATTTGGGAACCTATATCATTACCGGGGTCCTGAACACCAAAGTCCAGGATTGGCACGTCTACCTCAATTCCGGAAATGCCACCGTGGTTTCCGTCAATCCGAACGTGCCGATCAAGGATTTCAAAGAATTCCTGGAGCTGATGAAGAAGGACCCCAAAAAATTGTCGGTGGCCGTGGCGGGTGTTCCCTCGGCCGGCCACTCGGCCGTCGAGGCCATCAAGTTGGCCAACGGCGGGGATTACAAACTCGTGAGTTACGACGGCGGAAACCCGGCGGTCATCTCCACGGTGTCGGGTGAGACCATGGCGACGACCCAACTCCTGAGCGAACAGATCGAAATGATCCGGGCCAAGAAGCTCCGTCCGCTGGCGGCCTTGACCCCGGATGATCTGGCCATCGAGGGATACGGCGCCGTTCCCTCGGCGACCAAGTGGCTTCCCAAGGTGGCGGCCGATCCCGTCTATTTCGGCATCTGGATTCCCAAATGCGCTCCCAAGGAGGTCGTGGAGACGATGAACAGGGTCTGGAAGGAGAAAATCGCCAAATCCAAGGCCCTGAAGAATTTTGCCGACATGCGCGGCCAGATCGTGGCGCCCTACTCCGGCGAGGAAGCCATGAAGAAGGCCATGCCGACGATCGTGAATGCGGCGTGGGGACTTTACGACGGCGGGAAGGCGAAGGTCAAGCCCGACGAAGTGGGTATGCCGCGTCCGTAGTGTTTGAAGCTGAAGTTGAAGGGGCGGACGGCCGGGAAAGCCATCCGCCCCTATTCCATGTTTGCCTCCGCGCATAGGACGGCTGAATCGCAGATATGAAAAAGGCCGATTACCTGACAGGCCTGGCCCTGATCCTGTTGAGTCTCTATGTTCTGGCGGAGTCGTGGCGCATGCCGCGTCTGGAGCACCTCCAGGCGCACCCCCTCAGTGCCCCCGGTATCGTCCCCGCTTTTTTGGCCGNNAGATCTTCGGCCTGATTCTGGTGGTACGGTCCGTCAGGGCCGGGGGGCACCGCCTCGGCCTGAGCCGGGAGGGGATCCGCAATGTCCTTGCTGATCCGGGCAACCGGCGGCTCCTCATAACGGCCCTCCTCACGTTCATTTATGCCGGCATCCTTGTGGGGCACACCCCCTACACGCTGGTGACGGGATTTTTCATCTTCATCTTCGTGGTGATCTTTGAAT
>DIVU01000137.1 GCA_002423365.1 Desulfuromonadaceae bacterium UBA6124
GCTATGATGTCGTCACGACCTTCAATCTCGGCCTGTACGGCCCAGCCGACTTACCGGCGGACATCGTGGAGAGGTGGGACCAGATCAGCAAGAAGCTGATGGAAAATCCCGAGATGCAAAAGGAGATGGCCAAGCTGTCGCTCTTCCCATCCTACATGTCGACCAAGGACTTCAGGGTTTATCTGAAGAAGCTGAGCGACGATCTGCATGATCTCGCCAAGGCGGGTGGCGTGCTCAAATAGGTTTCCGCCGAAGCGGGGCCCCGAAAGGGCCTCCTGGTTTTGATCCGCAGAGGCAGCCGTGCCATGACGGCTGCCCCTGCCAATTCACCAAAGAGGAGATGGCGACGGTGATTGCAGAAAATTCCGCTACTCGACTTTTCGATCTGCGCGGCAAGGTTGCGGTGGTGCTGGGCGGCTCCGGAGCGATCGGCGGGGCACTCGCTTTCGGATTGGCCCAGGCTGGCGCAAGCGTCGCCGTCACCTACGGCACACACCGGGAGAACGCCGATGCGATCGTGGACAAGATCGCCGACACCCCCGATTGCGGGGGCCCAGCGCGAAGCTATAGAGTGGACGTACGTTCAACCGAGTCCATAGCCTGCAACGCGGATGAAGTGGCGAGCGATTACGGTCGCCTAGACATCCTGGTGAACTGCGCCGGAGGCAACGTGGTGGCGGCCATCACCGGTCCGGCGAAGACCTTTTTTGACCTGGAGATGGCCCCCCTTTCCGAAGTCATGCAGATCAACTTCTTCGGCGGCTGCCTGTGGCCCTGTTATTACTACGGCAGGAAACTGGCGGCGCAAGAGGAGGGCGGATCGATCATCAACATCACCTCGATGAATTATTACCGCCCGCTCGAGGGGCGGCCTGGTTATGCCGCCGCCAAGGCTGCAGTCGGAAACTTCACGCAGTGGCTTGCCTGCCACATGGCCAAGGAGTGCAACCCGAAAGTCCGGGTGAACGCAATCGCGCCCGGCTTTGTGCCGAACCAGCGCATGATTCGTACCCTGTTGAACGAGGATGGTTCATACGCACCGCGTGGGCAGAAGATCATCGACCATACGCCGATGGGCAGGCTCAGCACACCCGACGACCTGGTCGGAACCTGCATCTGGTACGCATCCGACGCTTCAGCCTACATCACGGGCACGATCACGCCGATTGACGGTGGGTTTACCGCGTATGCCGGGCTCTGAACAAAACATTTTGCCAAGCGGCCTGCGCATTCGGAGAGGGCGCGACGCGAGTGAGGCTTTATGTCGGTTCTGCAAGATCTCATAGGTTCGGTTCCGCTTCCCCCGCTTTTTGCAGTTGTCCGAAACATGCGAGACGATCGTCTGGACGACCCGGGCGCGGAAGCGCTTCGCGCCATGGAGAGGTCCGGCCTCGAGGCGGAACTCCCGGCCGGCGGCGAGGTGGCAATCGCCGTGGGGTCGCGGGGCATTTCCTTGCTTCCCGAAATGGTACGCGCTGTGGCCGGCTGGTTTTCCTCGCGCGGTTGCCGGCCGTTCGTGTTTCCGGCGATGGGCAGCCACGGCAATGCCTGCGCCCAAGGGCAAAGGGAGGTTCTAGCCTCCCTGGGCATAACGGAGGCGAGTGTAGGGTGCCCGGTGCGTTCGAGCATGGACGTCATCGACGTCGGACGGCTGGAAGACTGCGGCTTGCCCGTCTGGGTGGACGCCATGGCCTGCCGCGCCGACGGCGTCTTCGTCGTCAACCGGGTAAAACCGCATACTGCTTTCAGTGGCCGGCACGAGAGCGGTCTGGTCAAGATGCTCTCCGTGGGCCTTGGAAAGCAGCGCGGTGCGGAATCCTGTCACGCGCTTGGCTATGACCGTTTTGACGAAATCATGCCAAGGATGGCGACACTGATTCTCGACAAGGTGAAGATATTAGGCGGGCTGGGCATCGTGGAAAACGCGTTTGACCATCCCTGTCGGGTGGAGGTGGCCCGGAATGTGAATTTCCTGGAATGCGACGCAGCACTCCTGGAACATGCCAAGGCTTCGATCGGGCGGCTCCCGGTGAAGCAACTGGACGTCCTTCTGATCCAAAAGATGGGCAAGGAGATTTCCGGTGGCGGTGTGGACCCCAACGTTACCGGGCGCGCCGTGACGCCTCATAAAGAAAGCTTCCTCCACGTCACGAAGATCGGCGTCTTACGCCTGACGCCGGCTTCGCACGGCAACGCCACCGGGGTGGGAACCTGCGACGTGATTACCCGCCGGCTTTTCAACGACATCGACCTCGAGACCACATATGCCAACGTCGTGACCAGCACCATGCTGCGCGCCGCCGGCATCCCCGTCATCATGGGCACGGACGAAATGGCCGTACGTTGCCTGCTCAAGACCTGTAACGCACCTGGCAGGACGCCGAGGCTGATTTACATCCGGGATACACTGTCACTAGAACGGTTCTGGGCAACGGAACCTGTCGCGGCCGAACTGTCTGAGCACCCCGACTGCCAAGTCGGGTCGGAACCTGTGGCTTTCTGTTTTGACGGTGGCGGCGAGATTGTCACTCCAGACTTTAGCCCGGATTTCTCATGCTCTGCTCCCCGGGAATTGGATGGTTTTTGAATGGAGTTTTCCGCTGTAATTTCCCGGCTGGGAGAAGGAGCGGAAGCGATGAAAGCATCGAGGTTCTCGGACGCCCAGAAGGCGTTCATCTTGAAGCAGGGTGATGACGGCGTGCCTGTGGTGGAGATTTGCCGCAAGGCGGGGATCAGCCAGGCGACCTATTTCAATTGGAGGAAGAAGTAGGCGGGTCTTCTGCCCGATGAGATGCGCCGGCTGAGGGCGTTGGAGGAGGAGAACGCCAGGCTGAAGAAGATCGTCGCCGATCTGGCGCTGGATCGCGAGATGCTGCAGGACGTCATCCGCCGAAAAATTTGAGGCCTGCCCGGAAGCGCAAGCTGGTTGACGGGATGCTGGCGGATTGGGGTGTGTCGATCAGGAAGGCCTGCAAGGCGCTGAAGTTCGATACCTCGAGCTACCACTACAAATCCCGTCGCGCCGGGCAGGCCGCACTTGAACAACGGATCAGAGGGATCTGCGAAACGCGGGTGCGCTACGGCTATCGGCGTGTCCATGTGCTGTTGCGCCGTGAGGGATGGATGATCAACATGAAGAAGACGCGCAGGATTTACAATGAGTTGGGCCTGCAATTGCGCAACAAGCACCCCAAGCGGCGCGTGAAGGCGAAGTTGCGGGAGGATCGGCAGGAGGTTGTCGGGCCGAACGATGTCTGGGCGATGGACTTTGTCCACGACCAACTGGCGACAGGAAGGAAGCTGCGTATCCTGACCGGAGAGTGTCAGATATCTTGTGTAAGTGATCGTTGTGGGTCCCAATATTTTGTGTAGGAGGACCTGCGATGACGACACTGAGAGCGGAACTTCTGGATGAGCTTCTGGCTGGCTATGAGAAGCCGGAGGATTTGCTGGGCGAGGAAGGACTTTTCAAGCAGCTGAAGAAGGCGTTGCTGGAGCGGGCGCTGGGCGCCGAGCTGAGCGAGCACCTGGGCTACGAGAAGGGTGATCCGGCGGGGCGGGGCAGCGGCAACAGCCGCAACGGCTATTCGGAGAAGACGATCCTGACGGAAGACGGCGAGGTCGGCCTTGCGGTGCCCCGCGACCGCAACGGCACATTCGAGCCGTTGATCGTGCCCAAGGGGGAGCGCCGTCTGGAGGGCTTCGACGAGCGCATTGTGTCGCTGTACGCGCGGGGCCTGACGGTGCGCGAGATCCAGGGGCATCTGCAAGAACTCTATGGTGTGGAGGTTTCGCCGGATCTGATCAGCCGGGTGACCGACGCGGTGCTCGAGGAGGTACGGGAGTGGCAGAGCCGGCCGCTGGACGCGGTCTACCCGGTGGTCTTCTTCGATGCGCTTCGGGTCAAGATCCGTGACGAGGGCCTGGTCAGGAACAAGGCGGTCTACGTGGCGCTGGCGCTGACCTGCGAGGGCGACAAGGAGGTGCTCGGTTTATGGATCGAGCAGACCGAAGGCGCCAAGTTCTGGCTCAAGGTTATGAACGAACTCAAGACCCGGGGCGTCGCCGACGTCCTGATCGCGGTGGTCGATGGGCTCACCGGCTTTCCCGAGGCGATCGGCACCGTTTTCCCGGAGGCAACGGTCCAGACCTGCATCGTCCACCTGATCCGCAATTCGGTAGCCTTCGTGTCATGGAAGGACCGCAAGAAGATCATGCCCGACATCAAGGCCATCTATCGGGCCGAAACGGCCGAGGCCGCGGCGGCCAGGCTGGACGAGTTCGAGGCCACCTGGGGCCCCCGCTATCCGGCGGTCGCGCCGATGTGGCGGCGGGCCTGGGAGCACGTGGTGCCGATGTTTGCGTTTCCGCCGGCGATCCGCAAGATGATCTATACGACGAACGCCGTGGAAAGCCTGCACCGCAGCTTGCGTAAGATCATCAAGACGCGGGGCAGCTTCCCCAATGATGTGGCCGCGACCAAGCTGCTGTTCCTGGCGATCCGCAATGCCGGCATCCACTGGAAACGACCGGTTGAATGGACCACCGCGATGGGGCAGTTTGCGATCTTGTTCGACGATCGCTTTCCGACCTCAGCGCGCTGAGGTCGGAAAGCATGTTGCCCACGGCGTCACTTACACAGATTTTCGGACACACCCGTCCATTCCGCCTTGGCGACGACGCGGCGGCGCCGGCTCCAACTGTCCAGGGTCGCCCAGCGGAAGTCCTTGAAGCGGCGGGCCGGCTTGGCCGTGACCCGGGCTTCCTCCTCGGCCCAGGCCATCTCGGCCTCGATCTCTGCCTCCAGGCGGGCGTTGCGGGCCAGGCCGAACACGTAGTCGACCCGGTTTTCTTCGCACCAGGCCATCAGCGCCTCGCGGCAGAAGCCGGAATCGGCGCGCAGCAGGATGCGCGTGCGCGGCCACTGGCCACGGATCTGTCCGACGATGCGGGCCACCTCCTCGACCGATCCGGCGGCGGCGTCGATGTTGGAACGCCTGAGCTTGGCCGCCAGCAGGTGGCGGCCGCAGAAGACGTAGAGCGGCAGATAGCAGTAGCAATCATAATAGCCATGGAAGAACCGTCCCTCCTGATGGCCGTGCAGCGGATCGTCGGTGGCATCCAGATCGAGGATGATCTGCTTCGGAGGCTGGCGGTGCGCCTCAAGGAACAGGGTGACGAACAGCCGCTCGATGGCCGCCGGATCGTGGGCGATCTTGTGATAGCGCGTCGCCACCGGCCGGCTCAGCTCGAGGCGGTTCAGGGTGCTCTTGCCGGCGACCGGGGCACAGTCCCGCCGCCGCGCCGCCAGCTTGCCGGCCAGGATCGCCATCAGCGGATCGCGGCGCAGCTCGTCGTGATCGTTCAAATCCTCGTAGCCGAGCGCGATGCCAAACACCCGCTGGCCGACCAGCGTCGCCACCGCGTGCTCGATCAGTTCCGGCTGTCGCCTATCCGTAAAGCACGCCGCAAACCGCCCGACCAGCCCGACCGTCCGGTCCGTCGCCCCCAGCAGCAGGCCGCCAGCATCCGACGTCACCGCCCCGCCATCGAACGCCGCCACCACCGAACGGCGTTCCACGCTGGCAAAACCGAACACGTCCGGGGTACACTCTGTGGGCATCGGGGAACTCCTCTGCAGCTGCCTAAGTCTTTGTCGCAGAAGAACTTTCGCAGATTCAGAGCCCCGATGCACCTAAAGAGTGTGAGAAATCCGGGCTAGCAGCTTGGACCGTGACTGTACACAGCCGGCG
>DIVU01000004.1 GCA_002423365.1 Desulfuromonadaceae bacterium UBA6124
GCCGACATCCGCCCCGAGGCGGCGGAGGCCTGGAACAACCTGGCCTACGCGCTGGCCCGCCTGGGCAACAAAAGGGCCGCCATCGCGGCGGCCGAAAAGGCGGTCGGCCTGGGCGGCGGCAAGCCCACCTACCGGGAAACCCTGGACGAGATCCGCGGCGGCGGCGCCATCTGAGCCGGCCCTTCGCCCATCCCCTCTCCGCCCTTCAAGGGGGGAGAGGGTGGCGCGAAGCGCCGGGTGAGGTGGGGAACGCCGCAGCCTGCCCCACCTCACCCCAGCCCTCTCCCCCCCAAATGGGGCGGAGAGGGGGCGATGCCCGCAAAATGACGAGATTCCGGTTTTGGCGGCTTGGCTCAACCCATTGAAATCAAAACAGAAACGCCGGAATCACCGAAAAAACCATCGTCATTTATCGTCATTTTGCCTTTTTCTTCTTTGTTTTCAGGGCCCTAACCCGTTCCGACGCCCCCCTCCTCTTCGTCACTCCCGCGCGTCCCCTTCGGGCACCCGCCTGCGCGGGAATTTTATGGACCGCCTCAAAGAACCCTAGGAACTGTGACTATATACCTATAATAGGGAAAAGTCAAGTCTCCCGCTCTCCCGTCCCCCGCCGTCAGCGGTTGTCGCGCAGGCTCTCCGCGACCTTCAGCATCTCGGTCTTGATCTCGTCCGCGCTGCGGGCATAGGGCGCCGCGCAATGCCAGCCATAGGCGTAGATCTGCGCCGGGTTGAAGTTGGTCATGGCGTCGTCCATGGCGATCCGCAGCGTCTGCGAAAACACGAAGCAGGTCTCCCCATTCGGCCGTTTCGCGACCACATAGGGAAAGCGGCCGAAGGCGTTCCGGGCGAAGGCCACGTCTCCGGCGACGGACAGGCCCATCTTCTTGAACTGGTTCGTCAGGAGCCTCTCCAGGCCGGGCTTGTCCGACTAGGGAACGCGGAACAGGCGGCCGGGAAACGCCTCGATATAGAAGATGCCCCCGCCCGGCCACAGATAGCTCTCCACCTGGATCTCGCTCGTCGCATAGTTTTCGCGGGCCGGCGGCTGGGTGATGACCCGGGCGCTTTCATCGAACGCCAGCATGGATTGCTGCTGGGTGATGACCTTGGTGGTTCCGGTGGTCTGGCATCCCCCGATGGGCAACGCCACGATGGCGGCGACGCACGCCGCCGCGACGACGCTCGAACGCATGACTTCCTCCCCCCGGCCGGTCGAGCCGGCCCTGTTCTTGCCTTCCCCAGCCCCGCCGCCAGTATAGCGGGAAACCGAGGGCCGCGCACCCGGATCGGCGGCCGGGCGGCGGAACCTTCCCCGAACGGCGATTTCCCGGCCGTTCAGCCCTCCCACGGATTGACGACATCGAGGCCGGGGAAGGCGGCGAAGTCCGCCGTGTTGCGGGTGACCACTGGGCCGCCCGCTGAGCGGATTGACCGCGCCGGCCTCCCTAGGCCTAGTCACGCTCCCGGCCGGCATCCCGGCCGGGGCGTTTACCGAGGCGTTCCGGGAATCGCGGAAGAGGCGCGGGGAATAGCGGGCGGGGTGGGTTGAGGAATGACACCATCAGTTGGATTTTCGACTAAGCGCGCTGCCACTGCAATCCGCCGGCCGCACTATGAAATACCCCACACCGTTCTTGCCCGTGCTGCAATCTGATTTGCGGGGATTCCAGAAAAGATAGGTATTGTTCCATAAGGAGCAAGAGTTGGAGGAACAATGCCATTCCCTAATATTAGTGGAAATGGAGGGTTTAGAACCCAGCCCGCCCGAACAAAATCAGCGAGGTAGGTTGCCGCATCATTGTAAGGTATTCCCTTCTTTATTGTTTGATTTTGACGCAATGCGACAATAACGTGATCAACACCAGCAGATTGGACGGCAGCAATAAAATTGGCGGCTGCAATACCGACTTCTTGCAGGGCTGGGGGGTGCACATATGTACGCATTATGCCTGCAGTATAGGCAATATACCATATAGGCTGAGGTCTTCCAGCGCCCGTCAATGCCCGGATTGTGGAAGTTTTACGTGTATTTGTACGCCCAACAACCACCATACAAAAAACTGGCATTTACTCTCTCCATCCACTGGAAATGAATGTCGGCATTACGGCATCTCCCGCCAGTCGTCATACGCCCCTTTTTCCATCGAAAGGGTTGACAGTACGCGCGTCGAGGACGGCGAAGTCCGCCGTATTGCGGGCAGCAACGGTGGGGGTGCGCTCAACGGCCACCGGGGCTTCCTCATGGGCAGTCCCAGCACCGACTGCCGGTTCCTGGAACATGCGATCGCTCTCGGTCTTGATCTGCGGGGCCGGCGGTTGCCAAGCTCGCAGATTCTGCCCTACCCGTTCGTAAAAAGCGGGAACCGCTTCCTCCAAACCCTCGATAAAGGTCCGCGTCCCGGAAAATTTGGCTCCGAGGTCACGAACCAGGATCACCTCAAAGGAATGGGGACTCATTTTGGGTCGCGGCGCGACCAGGAGATCGGGAGTTTCCCTGAGATCAGCCAAAGAGGCCTGGGTCGATGCCGCTCTGCCGGGCCAGCGTGCCCGCACGTAGATGTCCGTCGGATCAATCTTGGTCAGTTGGCGAAGCAGCCAGTTCACCCGCGCCTTTGCCGAAACCTTGTCGGTCGGGGCCGGAAGAGCCATCCCGACGTTGACGCAACGCGTCTTCACATCCGCCTGAACATGCAAAAGTGCCGCCGCATCGGGCACCTTCATCAGGCATTCAAGCCGTTCGTCCTCCGACATCAAAGTGCAGTCGTCGCGAAGGCGCTTCACCGGATCGACCAATTGCGTAGGAGAAAGCTTGAGATTCACTTCACGTTCCACGCGACGGCTCATGATCAGGCACAGATTGCGGGCTTCCTGGTGCCAGTTGGCAACCGTCCTTTCCACTTCGGGCGCCGTCTTGGAGAGCTTTGCTCCCGCCCGCACCCCGCCGACGAGATCCTTCCACTCGGTATTCATCCTTTCGAAGCTGGTTACACCCGAACTCGGGTGGCGCAGGAACCGAAGGAACTCCCGCAACATGTATTGCTGGTCGGTGTCGGCGACGTCCTCGGTCGCCAGCAAGAGGGTCGCTGCCGTGACGAGGTACATCCAGGACCAATGGAACAGGGAAACGTGGTTCGACAATCCTCTGGCTATCTTGACCGGATGCTGTTCAGGACGGGTGACAAATTGGTTCGAGATGGTGACAACGGCATCTATACCGTTGTCCTTTGCCAGTTTCGCATAAGTCTCAATTTGTAGTGGATCGACATCCGCATTGCCGATCTTGGCCTCGATCAAGGCGGACCACATTTGCTTACCGGATCGAACAATTACTAGGCCATCGGGCCTACACTTCGTGTCATCGGTGGATTTGAGCACAACTTCAGTGAACGCTTCGATAGTCGACCGTTTGCCGGCGGTCTTGCCGATAGATGCCAACAGACTGCGGCCGAGTTCATCGACGTTGCACAGGCATGAAAGAAAAATCGAGAGAGTGCGGCCTTCTTTCGAGGTATCGGCCAGGACCGGAAACAGGCGGGCACGCTCACCAGAAACGAGAAAATCCGGGCGATCGGACATGCTTTATTCCTCCCCCATAGAATTTTCCCGCTATCGTATGACCGACTGGGCTGTCTTACAACCGAGTTCCAAAAATCGGTTTGTTCGAAGACGGCTCAGGGTAGTTTGAAAACCATCCACTATCCTTGCTGACGGGCGTCACTCCTCCCCGATATCCTCCAGCCACACCTCGGGGTTCTTCTTCAGGAATTCGTCGAAGAGGGCCTTGCAGGCGGCATCTTCGAGCAGGATCACCTCGACGCCGCGCGACCTGAGGAACTCGACGTTGCCGGTGAAGGGCTTGTCCGCCGGCCATTCCACCGCGGTCTGGCCGACCACCACGCGCGGGATGCCGAACTGCACGATGGTGCCGGCGCACATCATGCACGGGCTCAGCGTGGTGTAGAGGGTGACGTCGCGATAGGTTTTCTGGCGGCCGAGGTTCTGGATGCAGTCGGTCTCGCCGTGCAGGATGGGGCTGCCCTTCTGCACCCGGTTGTTGTGGCCGCGCGCGATGACCCGGCCGTCGCGCACGATCACGGCGCCGACGGGGATGCCGCCCTGGTCCTCGAAACTGATGCGGGCCTGTTCCAGGGCCTGTTTCATGAATTGGCGGTGCGGGGCGAGGGTGTCTTCTCGCATGGCTGGGTTCTCCGTGG
>DIVU01000387.1 GCA_002423365.1 Desulfuromonadaceae bacterium UBA6124
GCGCTCGCGATCAGCGGCACGCCCCGTTCGTCGCGGGTCGCCACGGCGAAAGCATAGACCCCGCGCCCGGAGGCGATCGCCTGATCCGCGCCGATATGGCCTCCGCTCGTCGTCGGCCCAGCCCCGACCGCCGGGCAGCTGGGCTGGGGATAGTCGGCGACGGCCCCAAAACGACCATCCTCAGCGACATCATAACCGGCACCGATAAAGGCGACATCCCGCACCGCACCGCCGAGGCGGACCCGGCCCAGACGCGGTTCGCTCCAGCTCTCCCCCAACTCGGGAAAGAGTGGCCGGCCGTCACCGCCGACCGTTTCCCGATCGAACTTCCAGAGAGATTTCGGTCGTTCCGGTATTGTCACATCGAGGGAGTAATAGGCCCCACCTCCCCGGCGCAGGCCGAAGAGGAGAATCACCCGATCATCGGCACCATCATCGATCATTCCCGCCGGGTCGCGATCGTCGGCCTCCTGCTCGGGGCCGGGGCCGATGTTGCCGTCGCCGTCCCGGTCATAGATGAAAGGAACCGCCGTGCCGTCAACAAAGTAACCGTGGCCAACCCCGGCCAGTCCGGCGAGCTCGGGTAACAGCACATCGGGGATAAAGGCCCA
The DNA here is from genome assembly GCA_002423365.1 of Desulfuromonadaceae bacterium UBA6124. Taxonomy (GTDB): domain Bacteria; phylum Desulfobacterota; class Desulfuromonadia; order Desulfuromonadales; family Trichloromonadaceae; genus Trichloromonas. The sequence goes on from DIVU01000387.1 coordinate 612, forward strand.
GAGTTCGGCGCCGTCGGCGTCGCGGAAGGCGTGGAGCATGCCGTCGTTGCCGCCGACGAAAATCAGCGTCCGGTTCCGCGCCGGGTCGCTCTCGGCTTCGGCGTTTGCGGGAAAGCGCCGATAGGAGACCACCGTCGGCCGGGCATGGAGAAGATCGCCGAGGAGCCAATCCCGGGATTCGTCCGTCATGCCGTCGCCGTCCTCGTCAAAGGCGTCGGTGCCGTGGAGATAGGCGATTAGGCGTCCGGTCGCCTCGGCATCGCTCAGGCCGAGCCGAGACGGGCTCAGGTTGGCCATCGTGACGGCGTTGGCACCGTGGGAGAGATCGGCCTGGTCGCTCAGGTTCGAGTAAAGCCGCCGTTCCTCGCCGGAAAGCAGCACCTCCCCGGCGCCGCCGGCCGTGACGACGCCGCCGTCGCCGCGTGAACTCCAGAAAGAGACCGAGCCCGGCTTGAAATCCCCGGCCGCCGTCCCGGCGCAAGCGCCGGCATCCCGGGCATCGGGACAGAGGGCGACGGCGCCGTTTTTATCGACGATACGCCCCTCGCCGTCGACAGCGTATTTTTTCAGATTGCCGAGCCAAGGCTTCTGGCTGCGGGGCTGGAAAAGACTCAAGTAGATGCGGGATGGGGCGCCGGTCGACAGGCCAGCGCCGGAAGAAAGGGTCGGTGTGGTAAAGGAAGAAGCCGCCTCCGCCGTCAGGTTAGCCAAGATTTCGCCAAGGGCCACACCGATTTCAGCGGCATTGGCGACGTTCCGGTAGAGCCCCCGCCCATCCTCGGCGACAGCGCGCAGCAGCGCATCTTCCCCCGCCAACGCCAAGGCGTGGGTGCGGAGATTCTGACGGTCTTCCCAGTCGGCGGAGAGATCCCCGGTGTAGGCACGATCGGCAACCTCATCGGCGACATAGCCGTCACCGTCGCCATCGGTCTGGGAAAGATGATCGGTGCGTTCCGCCACCGCCGCTCCAGCGCCCAGCCCCGGGGCGATAACAATGAGAATGTTTTTCTGGCAGGCGGCGGCGATGGGGGAGGCCGGGAATTCCGCGCCCGCTACCGGAGCCGTGGCCGCCGGGCGCTCCCCTTCGAAATAAAAGACCCCGTCGAGCAACGCCTCGGCCAGGACCGAAGTGGACCCTTCCGGGTTTTCTCCAGCAGGCAAAAGCGTCAACAATTCGTTGAAGCGCTGCCAGTCCTCCTCCTCGGCCATATCCCCCACCGGCAAGAGCAGGCGCCCACCAAGCTCGGCACCGCCGAAGACCATCAACCCAACCCGCACCCGGTCGCGCCAGGGGGCCAGGGCTACAGGCAAGGCGTCCCACAACAGTTCCGCAGAAACGCCTTGCTCGATCAGCAACAACAAATTCGCCGCCGGCACCGAAGCCGGTCCCGGCTCGGTATAGATGGCGGCATCCCCCACAAATCGATCCGCCCCCCAACCCGCCGAGGCCATCCCCAGCAAAGCCACCACCACCGCAACCCACCTCATCGCCAATCCTCCCCGCCCTCGTCACTCGTCACTCGTCACTCGTCACTGCCTAACCACCACCCTCCCCACCTGCGCCTCCACCCGCGCTCGGGCTCTGGCCGGGCCGGCGCCGACGGCGGTGATGCGGTAGCTGCGCAGGGCGAAACGGGTCGGGTCGCTACCGCTCTCCGGCGGCACAGGGCCTTCGCTCAGATAAAGCACCCGGCAAACCTCTTCTGGAGCGATGCCGCTTGCCGTATCCGCCGCGACCACCGTCGTCTGCCCTTGGTCGAGCACCACCTCGCCGAAATCGGCGGCGCGCAGCAGGGCCGTGTCGGCCAGCACATATTCCACCGCTCGCTCCGCGGCAAAAAAGGCCTGCTGGCGGGTATGGCGGTTACCGGCGATGGCCAGTTCCACATCGGTGGTATTCAGCGCAAAAAAGCCGAGCAGACTGAGCATCGCCAGCAAGCAGACGACCAAAAGCAGCGCCATGCCCTGCTGGTTGCCGCAGACTGTCGGGAACGGTTTGTCTTCCATCGCAGACCTCGTCCTCCTTCTCGGCTTTATCCCTTTCATCCACTTCATCCCTGTAGTCCTTAAGCTCGTTGCCTTTCCCTCACGGCAAATTCCGCAACGCAATCACGCTGCACAGGGCACGGTTCTTCTCCCCTTGGGCGGTGCGCGCCCGCCCTTCCACAACGACCCGCACCGCCCGAATCCGTTCCACTTCGGCCGCTGTCGGCGCTTCCCGCCAGCTTCCGTCATCCAGCAGATACTCCAGCGCGAAAGCGGTCAACCCGTTCAGCAAGACACCCCCCGCCATCTTTTTCGCCGTCACCCGCTGGGTCGGGACGCCGCTGTGGCGCACGAAAAGTTCGTTATCCTTCAGAAAATAGCTGATGCTTCCGGGATAGACGGCATTGNNAAGCCCTCCAGGGTCAGGGTCGCCCCGGCGACATCGCGGCCGGTCACATACAGCAACCGGTCGAGGGGTTGCCGTTGCTCCACGGCGCGGATCAGCCGGACGGAGTCGCCGACCTGATACTGTTCGACAAGGTCGGGGGAGGCCAGACGGAAGCTGTGGGACGTGACCTGCCGTACCGAGGCCCCGACCGCTAGCGGGGCGCTGAAGCCGCTCGGGCAGGCGCTGTTGAGAATCAGGGGATCGGTGTCGTTGGGCCGATGCGGCGCGCTTTGCAGGGGGGGATGATGACGGAAGACGAGAAAACCGGCCTGGCGCAGATCGACGGTGAGATGCTCGATGGCGACGCGCAGATTCTGCTGCAACTCCACCACCTCTTCCTGTCCCAGCGCCGATTTCTGTGTGTTCAGATAGAGCTGATAGATGACGCCCATCATGATGCCGGTCAGGGCCAGCACGACCAGCACCTCGACCAGGCTGAAGGCCTTTTCGCCCAGGGATTTCATCGGCAGCGTTTGAAGGCAACGAGAGTGACCGGGCGCGAAGAAGCATTAAGAGCCTCCACCCGTACTTCCACCCGGGTCAGCTTCGGCCGGTCGTAATCGGCATCGATGGCGTAAAGCGCCCGGAAGTTGCCGCCACCCTGAAGGTTTGCCGCCGTGGTCGAATCGGCAAAGAGCCATTCCTGATCGACAGCATCCACCACCAGTTGGGGATGATCGTCCGACCAGGCCAGGATTTCTTCCAGCACCCCCTCAGCCAAACCGGAGGCAACACTCGCCTGCTGCGCCGAAGCGTTGCCTCGCAGCGCGGTGAGTTGCATGCCCGCCACCGCCAGCAGCCCGATGGCGAAAACCGTCATCGCGACCAACAATTCCACCAGGGAAGAACCCGTTTCGTACCCATTTCCATACCATGTCATGCCCCGTCTCCCCCGAAAAAACGAAAAAAGGCAAACCTTCGGCCCATTCAAACCCGCCACATGGCTGACTTTTATAAGACAAAATATTAGTTATGACAAATAATTAACTTAGACAAATGAAAAATACAGAAATGTCTGGTAGGGGATTCAGGAAGACTAGGGAGGGAGGGATCAGAAAATCCCTACAGACGGGAGGCAAGCGAGGAAAGCTATCCAGCGACGGGGGCTGCGGATTCGCGGTGGCCAACGGAGGAGAAACGACAAGAAGGTTTATTTTGTGGCTTTTGAAGACCCGAGCCCCGGGATTTTCCCTCTTTGAGACAAGAAAAATAAATCTGCCCCGAATGGCGAAAGCAAAGGCAAGGGAGGCATGGCGGGGGAAACTTTATTCTGCCGAGGATGAGTCCACCGCCTGCTCGATAAAAATCAATGCGCTTGTATCGAAACCCGCCTGACGGGCTTTTCCGATCAGCATATCCACGGTCTCTTGCTCCAGTGTCGGCTGCCGGGAGAGAATCCACAGATAGGAGATATCGGGGCCGCTGATCAGGGCGTAGCGGTAGTTCTCCCGATCCAGGTCGAAAATAATGTAGGAGGCGTAGAAGGGACCGAAAAAGGAAAC
>DIVU01000333.1 GCA_002423365.1 Desulfuromonadaceae bacterium UBA6124
TCTTCCAGCAGGCGACGCGCCCAGCGGGCCGCCATGCGCACCTCATCCTCGGCATCGAGAGCCGCCGTCCGCAGGCAGTCACCGGGCACGGGCAAGAGCCCGGACCATTCCGTCACCCGGCACCCCGCCTCTTCGAGGGCGGCGCACAGGCGCGTCAGACGCGGCGGGGGATCGTCGAAGCCGGCGACGAAGACCTGCTCGGGGGGCAGCCGTCGCCCGTCCGCCAGGGCGGCAGCGACCCGTTCCGGCAGCAGGACGGAATCGCTCCAGTCGCCCCGCCGACAGGTGTCGAGATAGGCCGCGCGCCAGCGCAGAAAGGCGCGGTGGTCATCGCTTAAGGGATAGCCCGAAAGATCGACGCCGTACTCCACCAGCAGCCGGTACGCTTCCTGGGCGCGGCGGGCGCTGGCCGGCACCTGCAGCAGGGCGAGTTCCGAACCGGCGACCTCGGCCTCGATCACCCGCTCCCAGAGGTAGAGGGAAGCGCCTTCCGACAGCAGCCCGGCATCCTCGTCCAGTTCCCCGGCGCAGCGCAGCAGCCAGGTATCGAGGCCATAGATTTTCGGCGTCCCCCAGACCTCGCAGCCGGAGGCCGACATCCAGGCGTCGAAGCGCTCGCGCAGGGCGCGGGCCAGGCGCTTGTTGACGGTCAAAACCAACGCCCCCTGCGCCAGGGCGCGGCCCAAAATTTCAAAAGATGCTGACGGTTCGGTCATTGCGGCCACCCCTCCAGAAAAATGCAAAACGCAGCATACCCCGGCGAAGGACGAGGGCCAAGGAGAAATGGCGGAGGCCGGAGGGGAGGATTCAGCGAGAGGAGGATTCGTCCATCGGGGCGAACTTCTCCACCAGCCACTTGATCAGCAGCAGCAGAAGCGGCGTCCCATGCATAACCAGGTCGAAGATATCGAGAGGACGGGTCAGGGTGCCCTGAAAGAGCATCCGGATCTTTTCAAAGAGGTGCGGTTCCGGCACGAAGGGGGAGAGGCCGAGAATGACGGCCAGGATCGCCAGGGTGGAGTAAGGCATTCGGGCAAGCAGACGACGCATGATAAATCCTGGGGGAAATAGAAACTGTTGGTGTTGAAATGGCCAAAGCGGCGGGATAAACCCGCCGCTTTGGCGTTTTACGGTCTGATCAAAAAAGCCCAGATGCAAGGTGCCAAAAATCGTAAGGGAGCGAGGCGTACCTGCAAGGAACGTCGCAGTGACGGGGATGGAGAAAACGCCGCAATAGGGCGTTTTCCCCATCCGCGAGGATTGAATTATACCAGAGCCTGTCCCGATTCAAGTGCGACCGGAAAAATTTCGGTAACACCCTCCCCCGCCCCCAAAGACCGACGTCTTCCAAACCACGGCCAAAAGACCGACATATGACCGCCATTTGCCGTAGGCTTTATTCGGCACCTTGTGCAGTTATATTTGAGCCAATAATCACACTGTTTGAGAGAAAAAGAATTCATGTCAATTTTACGGTACTTTATGAGACTAACTAGATATATTAATCGGAATATATCGGTAACAGGTACGGCTTTTGCTTTGGCCAAAATCATTCAATACTCATTATCTACCGTAATTAATATAGACTTAATTTTTAATTAATTATCGAACTTTCCATCAGATTGAGCGAAGAACAGCCACAATCCGCACCCAAAACTCCCACTCAGGAGGAGACAACCATGCTTAAAATCGGCACTTCACCCAAGGAAATCAAATGGTTCTTCCTGCTTGGAGGGGGCATGCTCATCGGGCTGACGGCGGTGATCGCCGTCTTTACCCTGGGGCACAGCCATGTCTACAACACCAGCCGTGAAGTCCCCTGGGGTATTCTCATTTCCAGCTATGTCTTCTTCGCCGTCTCCTGCTCGGGCCTGTGCCTGATCTCCAGCCTCGGGCATGTCTTCGGCATCGAGCAGTTCCACGCCTCGGCCCGCCGGGCGATCATCCTCGCCATCATCATGCTGGTCTGCGGTTTCGGGGTCATCGCCATGGAACTGGAAAAGCCCTTTGCCCTGGTGATCTACGCCGTTCTCAGCCCCAATCTGGAATCGCCCATCTGGTGGATGGGCGCGCTCTATGGCGTCTATTTGGTGGTTTTGGTCATCGAGTTCTACTACTGTATGCAGGCCAACCGCGTCGGCGCTTTTTACACCGGCCTGGTCGGTTTCATTCTCGCCATCGCCGCTCCTTCCAATCTCGGCGGCGTCTTCGGGCTTCTTTCCGCCCGACCCTTCTGGAGCGGCGTCTTCTCCCCCGTCTATCTGGTGGTGACCGCCCTGATCTCGGGCACGGCGCTGATGGGCTTGGTGCATTACCTCAAGGTGCGCTGCCGCGATCTCGATTTCTGCGGGCACGACCGTAACTACCTTTTCCTCCTCGGCCGCATCCTCGCCCTGCTTCTCGGCATCCTTATGTTCCTGATGATCTGGAAGTTCATCTCCGGCCTCTACCAGCAACAGGAAGGGACTTATGAAGCGCTGCTGGTTCTGCTGAAGGGGCCTTTGGCCTTCAACTTCTGGGTCTTCGAAGTGCTGCTCGGCATGATTATCCCCTTCGCCATGATCCTCACCCCCTCCTTCCGCAATCCCCTGGGGCTGACCGTGGCAAGCGTGCTCTCGCTGATCGGCATGTTCTTCATGCGTTACGATTTCGTCGTCGCCGGACAACTCGTGCCGGTCCGCGCCGGCACCACCGAAACCCTCGACGGACTGCTGCGGTACACCCCTTCCCTGGCGGAACTCGGCATCGTTCTCGGCGGCTTCGCCCTCTGCCTCTTTCTCTACACCCTGGCGGAAAAGGTATTCGACCTGGAAGTCCGTCACGTCCACCTGCCGGACGGCTCGACGGCCGCGAACTGCCAGGGGGTCGCCATCGCCGACGAGGAACTGGCCATCCATTCCCACTGAAAATCGTCCCCGGAAACGAATCAAGCCGCCCGGCCGGAAGAAGGCAGGGCGGCTTGAATTATTTTCGCTAAATCCTTGCCGCAGCGAAAGATTTATGCCTTGACCGCAAACGCCTCGGGCGGTTAGGATGAAGTTAATTGGCAAACCATCCGAAAGGGTGGGACGCAAAGCCACTGGCCTAACTTCCCGGACGACGGTCGCGGAGAACAGGGCGGCAGGGTTGCACTCCTTCGAGTCCTTCCCGCTCTTCCCCCTCCCCAACGACCATCGCTCGCACCCCCGTGAGGGAGGATTTCATGATCAAAGCGCTCGATACCAGTATCCAGGGCCTGAAAGCCATGGAAACTCGCATGGCCGCCTCGGCCAACAATCTCGCCAACGTCAACACCGACGGTTTCAAGAAGGATCGCGTCACCCTGAGCGAAACCACCCAGGGCGGAATCAGGGCCGAGGTCGCCAAGGTCGACACGCCGGGGGATGTGGTCGAGGATCGGGGAACGACGCGGGAACTCTCCAACGTCGACATGGCCGAGGAGATTGCCGGAACCATCCCGACCAAGGCCGCCTACAGCGCCAACCTGAAGATGATCCAGGCCCAGGACGAACTGACCGGCACCCTTGTCAGCATCAAAAAATAGCCGAAAAGGCGCGCTGAAGAGGCCAATCTTCCTCTTCAGCGCGCCTTTTTAGCTACCCTTTCCTGCCTTTTTCCTTTTTCCTCAGCAGACCAGCCGAATCGCCCAGACCTCCAGTTTGCCCGTATCCCTTGGCGCCAGATCGTAGACGGCCAGGTTCCACTCCCCCTTGGCCTCCTCACCGACCAGCGTCTCCAACCCCGGCGCCGCGCTTCTGTCGTAGGTGCCGCGCAGGTTGTCGGCGCTGCCGCCGGAGCGGTTGTGCAGAATCGCCCGTTGCCCCGAAGGGGCGATGAGTTCAACCCGCAGATCGCCGATATAGGGATGGACGATGGAGAGACTAACGACGATCTCCTTGACCTTGCCGACGGCGTCGATGCGGAGCGGGCTGCGGATGCCGGCAGCATCGCCGTCGGGGATCGCCAAGAGCGGCGCCGTCGCCTGCTCGATCACCGTTTGCGCCGGCTCGTAGCCCACTTCAAGGTGCCAGGCGTTGAGCCGGCCGACGTTGCGGCGGGAGAGATCGCGAACATGCAGGGTCCAATCTCCGGAAATGTCTTCTCCGAACAACTCCCGTAACGCCGCGAAATCCGCAGAGGTCCATTCCTGGCGGAGATCGTCCGTTCCGCGACCGGTGCGGTTATGCAGTAGCACCTTTTTGCCCGAGGGGGACTCCAGCTCGACCTGCAGGTTGCCGATGTAGGGGTGGATGATGTCGACCCCGACGGTGACGGCGGTCAGACGGCCGGAGGCGTCGAATCGGATGACGCTGCGCACCCCTTCCGGTTTCTTATCGGGAATCAGCAGATCGACCACCGCCCGGCCGGAAGCGGCGGTGACCTGGGACGTCGGTGGTTCACCGACGGAAAAACGGATGACTTCCCCGGCGGCGGAAACGTCTCGCAGGATGAAACCTGAATCGGCGCCGTCCCAGGCACGGGACGAAGGGGTGGTGGCGTGGGAGAGGGCGATGCCGGAGATGCCGGCGAAAAGATCCCCCTCATCCCCGTAATTGCGGTTGAGCTCCAGATCGAGATGGCCGTCCGCCTGCTTCAATCCGCATTGATAATGCTTGGTCGCGCTTCCCCCCTGCCATTCGTTGGAACCGATGGTGTCGCAGTGGTAAACGGCCAGGCCGCTGGCCGGTTGATAGGCGTCGAGCCCCAAACGACCGCGGTTCTCCAGTAGAAAATATTCGTTCGGCTTGTCCGTCTCGAACTTGAAAATGGTGCCGTAATCGCCCTGCCGGGCCTCGAAATCGCCGCCGCCGTTGAGATTGACCAGCCGGTCGTACCAGCCGACCAGATAGCGGTAATAAGCGGTGACCGGTGCCGGGGTGCGCCCACTGTTAAGATGGTTTCCCGAACTCATCAGGCAGTAACGGCCGATCCCCTGGCTCTTCTCGAAATCGCCGTCGCGGGTGCCGTAGTCGTAGAGATCGGGAAAACGGCAGAGCTGATGACCGTTTTCGTGACAGAAGGTGCCGATGCTCAGGTCGACGCTCTGGCGACCGAGGCTGGTGAGCATGTAGAAGTTGGTACGCATGCCGCCGAAGCGAAGTTCAAGATAGCTGTTGTGCGGCCACAGCTCGCCTTCGTAGAGGGTGCGCCCGGCGTAGAGAAAGTTGAGGGCGTCGACGATCCCCTCCCGGCGCGAGTCGAACTCGGACAGATCGACGCCGTATTCGGAGATGGCCAGTTCCAGGGCCTCGCGCACCAGCAGGGTGGTCTTGTAGTAGTCCCGATTCTGGGAAAGGCGCACCGGGCCAATCACCCGGTTCCGGAAATCGAGCTTGCCGCTCGACATCAGGGCGAAATATTCCCGCACCGAGCAGAAATTGCCGTTGCCCCGATAGTTGTCGCCATTGAGCAGGGCTTCCACCTCGGCGACGGGAATGGTGCTTTGCAGGTCGGGGAAGTCGACCAGAATGGTCAGACCGCGCACCGCCCCCTGGCTGACCCGGCGGCCGGGGAGCAGGCCCTGGGCCATGCCGAAGGTGCGCAGGCGATGGCCGGCCGCGACGTCCTCGGGGGGCATGATGCGGTTGTAGCGCAGATTGAACTTCTCGTTGCGCACCTCCCCGGATTCCTTCAAGTGCCGGCGCAGCCCCGGTGGCGGCTGCTTGCCGATGGGCGCGCCGCTGGAGGCGAAGCGTCCGTCGAGCACCACCGCATAGCAGAAGAGGCCGAGATCGGTATCGTAGACCGCCGTGTAGCCTTCCGGGGTTTCGTAGCGGGCATAGAATTCGTCGCCGAAGACCACCAGCGCCACATCGGGGCCGTTGTCCTGGGTCAGTATCAGGGTTTCGCCGAAGATCGCGCTCATGGAGCCTCCC
>DIVU01000249.1 GCA_002423365.1 Desulfuromonadaceae bacterium UBA6124
ACCGGTCCCGCGTCGCTCATGCCGTCCATGGCCTTTTCCACCTTGCGCAAGGTGGTGACGGCATCCCGGTAGAGGCTGTCCTCGTTGACCAGCCGCCCCAGGCTGCCTTCCCCCCGGTCGATCTTGGCGGCGATGCTGTTGATGCGCTCGACGCTCGCCAGCACTTCGTTGTACAGGGCCTCGTCATTGACCAGCTTGCCCAGGGAACCGGTGCCGTTATTGGCCTTGGTTGCCACCTCGCCGAGCTGTGCGATGGCTTCGTTGGCCCGGTCGTAGAGCTGGTCATCGGTGAGCAGCCGGCCCAGGGTCCCCTCCCCGTTTTTCAGGCCGTCAGTGATCTCGCGCAGGTCGGCGACGACCCGCACGGCATCGTCGTGCAGGGTCGGATCGGTCATCAACCGGCCGAGGGTGCCCTCGCCGTTGCGCAATCCGGCGAGCAGGGTCTTGAGTTCGCTCAGCACGCCGTTGAAATCGTCATACAACCCGGGATGATTGACCAAGCGGCCGAGGCTGCCGCTCCCTTCGTCGATCTTGAGCAGAATGTTTTCCAGGCGGGTCGAGGCGTTGACAATGGAATCACGGCTGTTTTCCACTAGGGCGCCGATCTCGCCGAAAACCCGCTCCTGGTTGCGGTCGAAGCTGGTAATCAACTGGTCGATATTGGCCCGCTCCACCGACGGCAGGGCGCTGCCGGAGGGCAAGAGCGGACGTTCCGGTGAGCCGAATTCCAAGCCGAGAAACTGGCCGCCCAGGAGATTGGTCTGGCGGATCTCGGCGATGGAATCCTCTCGGATTTCTGTGGTTTCGGAAACCTGGAAGTCGATGCGCACGCGCGAATCGGCGATGGTGATCGTCCGGATCTTGCCGACTTCGACCCCGGCCATACGCACCGGATCGCCGAGTTTGAGGCCCACCGCCGTCCGGAAGAAGGTATGATAATCCTTGCTTTTACTGAAAGGGCGCCAGTCTTCGGCGAGTTCGATCATCACCGCGAGGACGCAAAGCGTCAACAGAAAGAAGATTCCCACCCGTTTTTCGGTCGACATGGCCATATTCAGACGTCTCCCTTGATCCCCTTGGTGTTGGTGTAAAGAAATTTACGCACCACGGGATTCTGGCTGTTTTTAATTTCATCCGGCGTACCGACCGCCACGATTTCGCCGCCGTCGATCATGGCGATACGATCGGAGAGGTACAGGGCGAAACTCAGGTCGTGGGTGACGATGACGGTAGTAAGGTTGACCTTGGCCTTGAGATCCATGATCACCTGGGCGAGTTCGTCGGAAGTGATCGGATCGAGCTCGGCGGTCGGTTCGTCATAGAGGATCAGATCCGGATTCATCGCCAGGGAGCGGGCGATGGCCACCCGCTTCTTCATCCCCCCGGAAAGCTCCGAAATGAGTTTTCCCTCGTTCCCCTCCAGCCCGACCAGGGCGAGCTTTTCCGCGACAATGGCACGGATGCGCTCTTCGGGACAGACCCGCTTTTCCCTGAGCCACAACCCCACATTCTCCCCCACGGTCAGGGAGTTGAAGAGTGCCGAAGTCTGAAAGACCATGCTGTAGCGATAGCTCGAAACGCCATTGTCAGCGGCGAAGATATCCTCGCCGTCGATGTGGATGCGCCCCGCATCGGGCTCGATCAGGCGCACGATATGCTTGAGCAGCACGCTCTTCCCGGTGCCCGAGGGACCGATGATGGAAAAGGTCTCCCCCGCCGCGATATCGAGATGGATGTCGCGCAGCACGGCCCGGCCGTCGAAGGATTTGCTCAGTCCCTCGATCCGCAGGCTCACCCCGCGCGGCTCGGCATAGTTGGCGACCCCGTGCGACTCGGGCACAAACCAGTCGGCGAACAGTCCGCTGAACATCGCTCCTCCCGATAAAGCGCTCACATCATCATCCGACTGAGGAAATAGTCGGCCACCAGAATCATGACGAAGGACATGACCACGGCGCGGGTGGTCGATTGGCCGATGCCCCGCGCCCCGCCTTTGGTCTTGAAGCCGACATAGCAGCCGACATGGGCGATAATGCCGCCAAAGACCGTGGCCTTGGTCAGGCCCTTGAAAATCTCTTCATAGCCGATGGCCCGAATCAGATTTTCGTAATAGACGTTGTAGGGCACATCGATCAACGGATTGACGTTGCTGATGAAGGCCCCGCCGGCGATGCCGATGAGCATGGAAAAGATCACCAGGCAGGGAACCGCCAGCAGGCAGGCGAGCAGGCGGGGCATGGCCAGGTAGCGCACCGGGCTGATTTCCAGGGTGCGCAGGGCGTCGATCTCCTCGTAGACCTGCATCGCCCCCACCTCGGCGGCCATCGACGAGCCGACCCGCCCGGCCACCAGCAGGCTGGTCATCACCGGCCCCAGTTCCTTGACCATGGAAAGGCCGACAATCGCTCCGATCACTTCCTGGGTGCCGTAAAGAGCCAGCTCCGATCCGGTCTGCAAAGCGAGCACCATACCGACGAAGAGGGCCAGCACCGAGGCTACCGGCAAGGTGCCGATACCGACTTCGGCGGTCTGCCGGAAGATCGACGGCAGGTTGCGCGGCGCGTCGCGAAAGAAATAGACGGTCTGGGCGAAGAGTCGCACCATCTCGCCGGCGGTCTGGGCCATATTCATGAGCTGCCGGCCGATCGCCTCGATCATGGGGTTTCTCCCGTTGCCGCTGCAGCGCCCCAGGCCAGGGGCCAGGGGAGATATAAAAGATTGATGCGGCCGCCGTCGCCGTCATGGCGGTAGCGGAAGAATCCTTTGAGCAGACTCAGGTCCGTCCCCGCGCCGGCCTGACGGGTGTAGCGGAAGAAGGGAAAGACCTCCATGGCCCGATCCTCGCCGTGCCGCTCCTGCCAGTAGAGATTCCACAAAAAACTGGAAGCGCTGTTGCCCGAATCGTCCCATTTATGCTGATAGAGGCGCCAGAGGGGAGCCCAGTTCCGTTCGATGTCCGGATGCTCGGGGAAAATCGGCTCCAATAGCGACAGCAGGTGCAAATGATTGACGTTGTTCGCGCGCCGGAAAGAAACAAGGGGCCAGAGATCGATGCGTTTACGATAGGGGACGGATTCGGCGGCCAGGGTTTCCTCTTGATTGGAATAGAGAAAAAAAAGGACCCGGTCCCGGCGAAAGCGATAGTTTTCGCTGCGATTCTCCTCAATTTTATAGAGCGGCCAGAGAAACCAGCGCTTGCGCTGCTCGCCGACCCGTTCGTCGGCAAAGAGGGGAAGCAGGCGCAGCCCTTCACGATCTTCCCCCTTGGTGAGACGCACCAAGGGAAAGGGCAGATCCCATTGCTCGAAATTCCGCCGCCGATCGATGACACGACCGAAGAAAGGCCAGAGCCAGGTATTGCGGGAATAGGCCGGTGAGTCATCGGTCAGATAAAAGGGGAACACGGCACGAATCCGTCGGGGATTGTCGCCGTCGAGCTGGAGATCTTCGGAAAAGAAGATTGGCCACAGGAAGTAGTCTTTGCGATAGACCCCTTCCTTGCGGCTGATCCCCCACAGGGGCCAGATGCCGGTCCCCGATTCGTCCGGCCCTTGAATCCGGGAAAAGAAGGGCCACAGCCAATGCTCGGTCTGCGTCTCATCTTTTATCGTCCGGGCATGGAGGGGAAAGAGGGTGAAACGGATCTCGTCCCGGCCAAAGCGTTCCAGCAGCGTACCGCCGAAAGGAAAGAAGGCGAAATAATCCTTCCCCTCCCCGGCTCCCCGCCGGGAAAAGATAAAAGGAAAGAGGGTGAAACGGCACCCATCCTCTTTCTCGTCGTGCCGACGGTGATAATCGAGTAATTGCAGGCCGCGCCAATTTTTTTCCTCGGCGGAACGAGAAGTGGTCAGCAGCGGATAGAGCACCTGTACGAAACGCTCATCCTCGCCATCGGTGGCGCGGTAAAGCAAAGGGCGCAAGGCGAATTCCCGCTCTC
>DIVU01000007.1:0-3410 GCA_002423365.1 Desulfuromonadaceae bacterium UBA6124
GGCGCGGTCAACGCTATCCGCCGTTGCCTCGGGAGAAAGCGCGGCCCGAGCCACCAGCTCCCCGATTCGCCCGGAGATTTCCGCGTTGTCCTCCACCGGCACATAGCGTCCGGTGTCGTACAGCTCCTGCGCCACCAGGTGGGCGATCCCCTGGGCAATGAGCAGCTTGCCGAATTCCGGCTCGTCGGTGGCGTTAGTCACCCCGACCACGGCCAGACGCAAAAGTTCGGCATGGCTGAGAGCTGGGGAGAGAAAGAGAAACGCGAAGCAAAGAAAGAGGAAGACCGAAGGGCGGCGGGAGGGCTTGCCAGAGACGGACGAAGAGTGCGGCATCGGCGGATATCTTTTCGCGAAGGGAGCGGGTTGCGGAGGGGGAGGTTGAGGACAACCTCAGTGAAACGACATGATTAAATGTATACAATAGAACGCTTTTTGCTGTCAACAGTACAAAACCCGGCATTCAGCCGGGTTTTGTGTTTCATCCGAAGTTATCAGAAGTTATTTCAGCTTCCAGGTCGTTCCCTCCTTGGAGTCGAGGAGCATGATTCCCTGGGCATCGAGTTCGTCGCGAATCTGATCGGCGCGGGTAAAGTCACGATTGGCCCGCGCCTGCCGCCGTTCCACGATCAACGCCTCGATCGCTTCCGCGCTCAGCCCCCCGGCCTTGAGCCCGGCACTTTTCTGCTTCTCCAGCCAGGCGACCGGTTCCGATTCGAAGAGCCCGAGGACACCCCCCAGGCGGCGCAACTGCTCGCGTCCTTCCCGCAGCCCGTTTCGCAGCACCGGACTCTCCTGCAGGGATTTTTCGGCGACAATGCGGTTCAGCCCCCGCACCAGATCGAAGAGATGACCGATAGCCAGGGCGGTGTTGAAATCGTCGTCCATCGCCTCGCGGAAGCGCTCTTCCACCGTGGTGACGCGGTCGAGGATCTCCCGCAGCTCCGCCGGCACCTCGCCGCCGGACGTTGCCGACGTTGCCGGGGCGGAAAGGGTTTCGTCAGCGGCCTTGAGCGCTTCGTAAAAACGGCTCAGCCCGGCCTTGGCGTCCTCCAGGTTCTGGTCGGAGAAATCGATGGGCGAGCGGTAATGGGCGGAGAGGATGAAGAAGCGCACCACCTCGGCATCGTACTTTTGCAGGATGTCGCGGATGGTGAAGAAGTTGCCGAGGGACTTGCTCATCTTCTCCTGGTTGACGTTGACGAAGCCGTTGTGCAGCCAGTACTTGACGAAGGGTTTGCCGCTTGCCCCCTCGCTCTGGGCAATTTCGTTCTCGTGGTGGGGGAAGACCAGATCCTTGCCGCCGCCGTGGATGTCGAAGGACTCGCCGAGATATTGCATGCTCATGGCCGAGCATTCGATGTGCCAGCCGGGGCGCCCCGGTCCCCAGGGGGAATCCCAGAAGGGCTCGCCTGGCTTGGCCGCCTTCCACAGGGCGAAATCCATCGGATTGCGCTTTTGCTCGCCGGGGG
The DNA here is from genome assembly GCA_002423365.1 of Desulfuromonadaceae bacterium UBA6124. Taxonomy (GTDB): domain Bacteria; phylum Desulfobacterota; class Desulfuromonadia; order Desulfuromonadales; family Trichloromonadaceae; genus Trichloromonas. The sequence continues at coordinate 1,470 of DIVU01000007.1, forward strand.
CAATGCGGGCGCCGGCGCGCATCTCATCGAGGTTGCGCTTGGAGAGCTTGAGGTAGCCGGGGAACTTCTCCACGGAGAAGTAGACGTCGCCGCCCGAAGGGTAGGCCATCCCCCGTTCGATGAGGCGCTCAACAATGGCAATGATCTGGGGGATGTGCTCCGTCGCCTTGGGCTGGCAGGTCGGCAGGTCGAGGCCAAGAGCGGCCATATCCTCGTCGAAAGCGTGGATGAATTCCTCGGCCAGGGCCTGGCTGTCAATCCCCCGCTCGTTGGCCCGGTTGATGATCTTGTCGTCGACGTCGGTGTAGTTGCGGACGTAGTTCACCTCGTATCCGGAAAATTTCAGATAGCGGTAGACGATGTCGAAGACGATGTTGGCCCGGGCATGGCCGATGTGGCAGTAGTCGTAGACGGTGACGCCGCAGACATACATGCCGACCTTGCCGGGGACCAGCGGCCGGAACTCTTCCTTGCCGCCGGAGAGGGTATTGTAGACGCGCAGAGCCATGAAGCACCTTTCCTTCGCGATGAAGCGGTCGCCGGGGACCGGAATGGGTCAGTCCTGCCCGGACTTCGCCCAGGAGTCGCGCAGGGTCGCGATCTGGTTGAAAACCGGGGCCTCGGCCGTCGAATCGACGGCGTCAAGACAGTAATAACCGAGCCGCTCGAACTGGTAGCGCGCCTCGACGGCGGCCGCGGCCAACGCCGGTTCCAGCCGGCAGCCACGGAGAATCTCCAGGGATTGGGGATTGAGCAGGTCGCGGTAAGTGCCGCCGGCGGCCTTGGCGGTATCAGGATTGGCGGCGGTGAAGAGGCGCTCGTAGACCCGCACCTCGGCGGCGACGGCATGGCGGGCGGAAACCCAGTGGATCGTCCCCTTGACCTTACGCCCGTCGGGGGCGCTGCCGCCCCGGCTCGCCGGATCGTAGCTGCAGCGCAGCTCGACGATTTCACCGCTGTCCGGGTCGCGCACCACCGACTCGCAGCGGATGAAGTAGGCGCAGCGCAGCCGCACCTCTTGTCCCGGAGCGAGGCGGAAGAATTTCTTCGGTGGATCCTCCATGAAATCGTCGCGCTCGATGTAGAGCTCGCGGCAGAAGGGGACCTTGCGCGTTCCGAACTCGGGCTTCTGCGGATGGTTGGAGGCGTCGAACTCTTCCACCTGATCTTCCGGATAGTTTTCGATCACCACCTTCAAGGGGCGCAGCACCGCCATCGCCCGGGGGGCCGTCTCATTCAACTCTTCGCGGACGCAGTCTTCCAGCACCGACAGGTCAATCCAGCTGTCGCTCTTGCCGACCCCGATGCGCTCGCAGAAGGTCCGGATCGCCGTCGGCGGGTAGCCGCGCCGGCGCATCCCTACCAGCGTCGGCATGCGCGGATCATCCNNCTTGCGCTTGCTCATCACCGTGTAGCTGAGATTGAGCCGGGCGAACTCGATCTGCCGGGGATGGGGCAGTTTCGGCAACTGGTCGAGAAACCAGTCGTAGAGGGGGCGGTGATCCTCGAATTCAAGGGTGCAGATGGAGTGGGTGATCCCCTCGACGGCGTCGGAGAGGGGATGGGCGAAGTCGTACATGGGGTAAATGCACCAGGCGTCGCCGGTACGGTAGTGGCTGGCGCGCTGGATGCGGTACATGACCGGGTCGCGCAGGTTGATATTGGCCGCCCCCATGTCGATCTTGGCCCGCAGGGTATGGGCGCCGTCGGGAAATTCCCCGGCGCGCATGCGCGCGAAAAGGTCGAGGTTCTCTTCGAAGGAGCGGTTGCGGTAGGGGCTCTCCTGTCCCGGCTCGGTGAGGGTACCGCGCTGCGCGCGCACTTCCTCGGCGGTCAGGCTGTCGACATAGGCCTTGCCGGCGCGGATCAACTCGACGGCGAACTGGTAAAGCCGCTCGTAGTAGTCGGAGGCATAGTAGAGATGCTCTCCCCAGTCGAAAC
>DIVU01000007.1:3506-14121 GCA_002423365.1 Desulfuromonadaceae bacterium UBA6124
TTGGGCTCGGGGGGGAAGCGGGTGATCACCCGGCCATCGTTCTTGCCGGCGGCGAGATCGTCGCTGATGAGGGTGCGGATGAAGCTGGGGACGGGGGTCGTGGTCGTGGTCATGAATGAGAATCCGTCAGGGCAAAATGGGTTCGGGAAATGAACCGGGGGAAGGTTCGTCAGAAGATCTCTTCCAGGCCGTCATCGCCCTGCAGCAGCACCACGGCGTGGGCGGATATCCCCTCGCCGCGCCCTTCGAAGCCGAGCTGTTCGGTGGTCGTGGCCTTGACGTTGACCCGCTCGGGATCGACGCCGCAAGTCGCGGCGATACTTTCCACCATCGACCGGATATAGGGGGCAAGCTTGGGCCGCTGGGCGATGACGGTAGCGTCGAGGTTGCCGATGGTGTAGCCCCGCTCGCGCGCCAGACCCATCACCTGGGCCAGCAGCTTGAGGCTGGAAATTCCCCGGTAGGCGGGATCGCTGTCGGGGAAATGCTTGCCGATGTCGCCGGCGCCGAGGGCACCGAGAATGGCGTCGCAGATAGCGTGCAGCAGAACGTCGGCGTCGGAATGACCGAGCAGCCCGAGACTGTAGGGAATCTCGATGCCGCCGAGAATCAGTTTGCGCTCCGCCACCAGGCGGTGCACATCAAAACCGTGACCAATGCGCATCATGTCGCCGTTCCTTCGGAACTCGCCAGAAAAGCCCGGGCCAGCAGCAGATCCTCGGGCGTGGTGATCTTGATGTTGCGATAATCCCCAGCGACCATCGCCACCGGCAGGCCGAGCCGCTCCACCAGCGAGGCGTCGTCGGTCCCGGTGCAACCTTCCGCCAGGGCCCGTTCATGAGCATCGCGGATCAGGCCATAGCGAAAGGCCTGCGGGGTCTGGGCCTGCCAGAGCCGCTGCCGCTGCGGCGTCCCCTGGATCAAGCCGCCCTCGACTTCCTTGATGGTATCCTTGACCGGCACGCCCACGACGCAGGCCCCGATGCGGCTTGCCGTATCGATCGCCGCGTCGATGCAGACGGGCGGACAAAAGGGGCGCACGCCGTCATGAATCAGCACGATGTCTTCCGTCTCGGCGACGCAGGCGCGCAGGCCGTTGCGTACCGAATCCTGGCGTTCGGCGCCGCCGGCGACCAGGCCCCGCACCTTGGTAAAACCATAGCGCTCGACCACTTCCCGGCGACAAAAAGGGACCTCATCCGCCGGCGAAATGACATAGATGCCGGCCACCCGGGGATGTCCGTCGAAAATAGCGAGGGTGTGAGCCAATATCGGCCGGTCGGCAAGGGTCAGGTACTGCTTGTTGAGGGAAGCCCCCATGCGCCGCCCTAAACCTGCGGCCGGAACCAGGACGTAGACTTTCATGCAACCCCTTTTCCCCGATTTCGCAACAGCCGTGTCACGCCCCGTGCCGGATCCAAGGCGGGACCGTGTTATACCACCATGCGCGGCGAAAGTCATGGGCAAAGCCGCTGGGAAAACCTCGATGAGGGGGATGGATCGGGGAAAAGCGAAGGGGGATGCGAAGTGCCATCCCCCAATAAAAAACTGCGACAAGAAAGAAGCGATGCCCTTTAGTGGAGAAAAATCTTTTCAACCCGGTCAAAAACCTGACACTCGTCGCTACCGTCGGCCAGGGCCAACTCCTTGACCAGCAATTTGCGGGTCAGATCCAGCACCTTTTTCTCGCCGTAGGAAAGCTCTTTGCTTTCCTTGAGCTGGTACAATTCCCGCAAAACCGAAGCGACTTCGAAGAGATCGCCGGAGCGGATCTTTTCATTGTACTCCCGCTGGCGGCGACTCCAGGAAGCGATCAACCCGCAACCGCCATGCTTCTCTTCGAGGAGGTCGTAAACCGAGGCGACGCGGTCTTTATGGATCAGATTCCGCAACCCGACATGGCTGGCATTGCCCACCGGCACCATGATCGTCATATCGCTGTCGACAATGCGCAACACGTAAAAATCGTGCCGTTCTCCGGAAAATTCCCTGGTTTCGATCGCCTCGATTTTCCCTACGCCTTGAGCGGGGTAAACCGCCATCTCACCGATTTTAAACATTTTGGTACTCCTTCCGCTAACATTGACGAAGGATAGAATCTACCACAGAAGCCCCAAGGCGTCAAGGCAAGACACGGAGAAACGGGCACTTAGGCAATTCATCCCACATCGCGTCGAGATCCGACGACCGGCCGGAAGAGCACAAAAAAAGAGGCGGACCCCAGAAGGACCCGCCTGTCGCGAACATTGGGCGTCCGGGCGCCTTGCGCCCGAGCCTGTTAGACCGGCCTGGAGAGGCCACCTTTTCGGCAAGCGGTTACCGCCGACCCGCCTCGGTATAGTTGACGATGAACGCGTCGAGGGCGAACCGCTGCTCCGGTGTCAGCTCACCAAAACTCAGGCCGCACCTGCGCATGGGAATGAAGCCGTAATCCAGGGGGCAATCGGAAACCGCCTGCACCGGAATGCCCCTGAGGGCCAGGGTCTCATCGTGAAACAGATCGATTTCGTCGGCGCTCCCGCCCAGTTCGCCGTCGCCGAGATAGCGAAAGGCCAAGCCGCCGACGCTGATATCGATGACGTGAAACATTGTCTCGGGGGCTGATCGCACCCGCGCCAGCGCCCGCCCATGGGTTGAAAACCGGCGATATCTTCGTGTGGTCCGCACCAGTTCCATGACGGTATCCAGCCTCCCGTACTATTAGGGTTGAACTCATCGACACTCTGTGGGTTTTGCAATATTCACGCCACTCAAACAACCGAATTCCCACGGAAAAGGACCGCTCCGGGAGCCTTTTTGTAAAAAAATCCGACACTCACGGGGGATAACTTTACACTTCACGGAACCTGAGAACAATTTTTAATACTCATCCATATCGATGCGGAAAAAATCCTGGGCGCGAGGCCGCTCTTCCTCGACGGCATAGCGGGTGGGCGCGGTTCCCGGCGCGAAAGCCTCGACCATGGCACCCGCCTGCACATCGGAAGCGAGCAGGCCGGTGCGGGGGTCGATGGCGCAGAATTCGATGGTATCCGGAACGATGAAGTCGGTGGGCGACCAGGCCTGAACCGCCGCTTTCATAAAAGAGAGCCAGGCGGGGAGCGCCGCCCGCGCCCCCGTCTCCTTGGCTCCGAGGGGGCGTTCCTGGTCGTAGCCGGTCCAGGAAACCGCCACCAGTTGCGGCACATAGCCGGCGAACCAGGCGTCCTTGAGGTCGTTGGTGGTGCCGGTTTTGCCTGCCGCCGGGCGCCCCAGTTCCTTGGCCTTCTGCCCGGTCCCGTTCTGGATGACGCTCTCCATGAGGTTGGTGACCAGATAGGAGGTTTCCGGAGAGATCACCCGTTCACGATTGACGGAGAGCAGGCGCTGACCCGAACGGGTTCCCCCCGGAAAGTCGCCGGGGTTGATCGACTCCAGCACCCGCCCGTCACGATCGGCCACCCGCGTCACATAGAAGGGGGTCACCCGGACACCGCCGTTGGCGAAGATGCTGTAGGCGCCCGCCAGCTCCAGCGGGGTAATGGCCGAGGAGCCGAGAGCCAAGGTCAGATCGTGGTTGAGGGGAGACTCGATGCCGAGTTTTTTGGCATAGCCGATGGCATAACCGACCCCGATATCCTCAAGAATCTTGATGGTGATGATATTGTTCGAATGGGTCAACGCCTGGCGGAAGGTGAGGGGCCCCTTGAACTTGTTATCATAGTTCTGCGGCCGCCACTCCCCCTTGCCCTGCTGTGGATAGACCAGGGGCGTGTCGAGAATTACCGTAGCCGGCGTGTAGCCCTTGTCCAGGGCCGCCGCGTAGATAATGGGCTTGAAGGCCGAACCCGGCAGCCGTCGGGCCTGGGTCACCCGGTTGAACTGGCTGCGATAGAAATCGTAGCCGCCGACCATGGCTTTGACCTCGCCTGAGGCGGGATCGAGGGCGACCAGCGCCCCCTGGGCCTCCGGCTCTTGATCGAGAGTAAGGATGAGACGGCCATCCTCGGCGACCTTTTGCACCCTGACCCGCAACAGCGATCCGACCGGCAGCCGGGTTTCCTTGCCGTTGGCGTTGCCGGCCGCCGCCTGACCGGCCCCCACCACCCGGACCTTGCCGGCCCAGCCGATCCCCTTGAGGGGGAGTTCCCCCTGCCGGTTGCCGAAACGCACTTGCAGGGACTGGGCGGTCGATCCGGTCAGCACCGCGTCGAGCAGACTCCCCGCCACCGGCGGGTGGGCATCGAGTTCCGGGGCCTGATCGTTGAGAAAATTCTCGATCTCGGCCTCCTTGAGCACCCGCTCCGGCCCCCGGTAACCGTAGCGCCGGTCGTGCTCCCGCAGGTTCTCCTGCACCGCGTGATGCGCCGCCTTCTGCATGGCGAGATTCATGGTGGTACGGATTTCCAGCCCGCCGTTATAGAGCATCTCCTCGCCGTAGGCCTCTTCCAGATAGCGCCGCACCTGTTCGGTGAAGTAGGCCGCCTCGTGGGAGTGGGCGTTGGTGCGGGGGTGGATGGTCAGCGGCTCGGCAACGGCCGCCGCCGCTTCCTGCTCGGTGATGTAGCCGTCCTCGACCATGCGGCCGAGGACATATTTCTGGCGCTCCTTGGCCCGGGCGAAATTGCGGTAAGGGGAATAGCGGCTGGGGGCCTGGGGCAGTCCCGCCAGCATCGCGCACTCGGCGATGGAGAGATCCTCGACATTTTTGTTGTAGTAATTTTCCGCCGCCGCCTGCACGCCGTAGGCGCCGTGGCCGAGATAGATCTGGTTGAGATAGAGATAGAGAAGCTCGTCCTTGGAGAGGCGTTTCTCCATGCGCCAGGCGAGAATCGCCTCTTTGAACTTGCGGGAGAATTTCTTTTCCGGGGTCAGCAGCAGACCCTTGGCGATCTGCTGGGTGATGGTACTCCCCCCCTGAACGACGCCCCCCGCTTTGAGATTCTTCAGCGCGGCGCGGAGAATGGAAAAGAGGTCGATCCCCTGATGCTCGAAAAATTTGGAGTCCTCGGCGGCGACAAAGGAGCGCACCAGCCGCTCGGGCATGCGCGCCACCGGAACGACGATGCGCCGCTCCCGGTAGAACTCGGCGATGACCTCTCCTTCGTCGCTGAGAACCCGGCTGATGACCGGCGGCCGGTAATCGCTCAGGGAGTCGAGCTTGGGCAGGGAACCGGCGACATAGAAGTAGCCCCCGACTAGGGCGCCGATCCCGAGCAGGACGAGAACCAGGCCGGACCAGAGGAGATAACGAAATAGCTTTGACATGGGCAAACCACCTCGGAAAATCGATGAAAATTGCCCATGGATACCACAAACGCCAGCCCCTGGCCATTTATTTTGCCGTCCCCCGGGGGGCGTGATATAGTGACGATCCCTTGAACGGGAGGCCGTTGCCGTCCCGTCATTCCCCTGTTTTCCCCCGGCGAGGAGGATTCATGTACCGGCGCACCAAGATCGTCGCCACGGTCGGACCCGCCAGCGAATCCGAACAGATGCTGCTGGCTCTGATGGAAGCCGGCGCCGACGTCTTTCGCCTGAACTTTTCCCACGGCGACCACGCGGGCAAGGCGCGCATCATCCGCCGTCTGCGCGAACTTTCCCGGCAACGGCGGCAGGCGGTGGCCATTCTCGCCGACTTGCAGGGACCGAAAATCCGCGTCGGTCATCTCCGCGACGGCACCCTACCCCTGCGCACCGGCCAGGAAGTGGTTCTCACCACCCGCGAAGTGCTCGGGGAAGGAACGATAATCCCCAGCGATTACAAGGGGTTGCCGAAGGATGTCAAGCCCGGCGACGTGATCCTCCTCGACGACGGACTGCTCGAACTGCGAGCGCTCGCCGTGACCGACGAGGATGTCTACTGCCAGGTGGTGGTCGGCGGCACCCTCAAGGATCGCAAGGGGATCAACCTTCCCGGCGCCCGCGTCTCCATCCCCGCCATGACGGAAAAGGACCTCGAAGATCTGCGTTTTTGCCTCGGTCAGGAGATCGACTATCTGGCCCTCTCCTTCGTCCAGCAGGCCGCCGACGTGCTCGACCTCAAGGAACGGCTCTATCGGGAAAAGAGCGGCATGCGCGTCATCGCCAAAATCGAGAAACCACAGGCGGTGGATGACTTCGCCGCCATTCTCGACGCCGCCGACGGCATCATGGTGGCGCGGGGGGATCTCGGCGTGGAGATGAATCCCGAAAAGGTGCCGCTGATCCAGAAGCGCATCATCCGCATGTGCAACCAGGCGGGGAAACCGGTCATCACCGCCACCCAGATGCTGGAAAGCATGATCCACAATCCGCGCCCGACCCGCGCCGAGACCTCGGACGTGGCCAACGCCATCCTCGACGGCACCGATGCCGTCATGCTTTCCGGGGAAACCGCCGCCGGCAAGTATCCGGTGGAAGCCGTTTCCCTCATGGTGCGGGTAGCCCACGACGTGGAGCAGGACCCGGTGCTGAAAACCGACGTTTTTCACCCGATCCCCGAGACCCTCGGTTACCGGCGCCTCTCCGAAGCCATCGGCCAGGCCGCCTGCCGGGTGGCGGAAACGGTCGGCGCCGCCGCCATCCTCGCCTTCACCCAGACCGGCGGCACCGCCGCGCTGGTCGCCAAATACCGCCCGGACCTGCCGATCTACGCCATCACCCCGTCCCAGACCGCCCGCCGCCGGCTCTGTCTCTACGCCGGCATCCATGCCCTGCGGGTTCCCATCGAGGGGGATACGGAAGCGCAGATCCGCTCGGTGGAAAAGGTCATTCTCTCCCGCGGCGTGCTACGCCGGGGGGATATCGTCGTCATCACCATGGGCAGCCCGGTATCCTCCCCCGGCACCACCAACCTGCTCAAGGTCCACCGGTTGGGCACCGGAGATTTCTACGAGGTTTACTAGCCAAGGAGTACCCATGTCGGACTGTAAAAAAGCCGTGGTTCTCTACAGCGGCGGGCTCGATTCCACCACCTGCATGGCCATCGCCCGGGCCGAGGGTTTCGCCCCTTACGCCATGAGCTTCGCCTACGGCCAGCGCCACACCATCGAACTCGACCAGGCCCGCCGTTATGCGCCGAGGATCGGGGCGGTGGAACACCAGTTGGTGGAGATCGACCTTCGCCGCATCGGCGGCAGCGCCCTCACCAGCGCCCTGGAGGTGCCCAAGGAGGGAGTGCTGGAGGGGGAAATCCCGGTCACCTACGTGCCGGCGCGCAACACCATCTTTCTCTCCTTCGCCCTTGGTTGGGCCGAGGTTCTCGGCGCCTTCGACATCTACATCGGGGTCAACGCCCTCGACTATTCGGGCTATCCCGACTGCCGCCCCGAGTACATCGCCGCCTTCGAAACCCTGGCCAATCTCGCCACCCGCGCCGGCGTCGAGGGGAGCGGCCGCTACCGCATCCATACCCCGCTGATCTCGCTGACCAAGGCGGAAATCATCCGCCGGGGGCTGGATCTCGGCGTCGACTACGCCCTCACCCACTCCTGCTACGACCCCACCCCCGACGGCCTGGCCTGCGGTCGTTGCGACTCCTGCCGTCTACGCCTGAAAGGCTTCGCCGAGGCCGGCGTGCCGGATCCGGTCCGCTATGTGCGTGAGGGGTAAGGGGTAAGGAGTGAGGCGTGAAGCGGAGAAACTATAACCAGTGATCAGGACGACAAGCGATATGACGGAGAAAATCGACATCCCCCCCTCACCCCTCACTCCTCACTCCTCACCGGGCGCCGCCGCCATGCCGGACTTGCAGCAGTCCCGGGACGAGCGCAACATCCCCATCGACAAGGTCGGGGTGAAGAATATCCACTATCCCATCGTCGTCCTCGACAAGAGCAAGGACCGGCAGCACACGGTGGCGAGCATCAACATGTACGTGGATCTGCCCCATCACTTCAAGGGCACCCACATGAGCCGCTTCATCGAGATCCTCAACGAGCATCATGGTGAGATCAGCATCGAGGGGATCGACGCCATCCTGCTGGAGATGAAGGAGCGACTGGAGGCCTCCAGCGCCCACCTGGAGCTGGAGTTTCCTTACTTCATCGAAAAGCGGGCGCCGGTCTCAGGGGCGCGCGGGCTGATGGAATACCAATGCCGGATGCTCGGCAGCCTGGGAGAGGTCGGCGATTTCATCCTCGGCGTGACCGTTCCGGTCACTTCCCTCTGCCCCTGCTCCCGGGAGATCAGCGCCCGCGGCGCCCACAACCAGCGCAGCGCCGTCACCGTGCAGGTGCGCTACCGCGACCATATCTGGCTGGAGGATCTCATCGAATGGATCGAGGTCTGCGGCAGCGCCCCGGTCTACTCCCTGCTCAAGCGCGAGGACGAAAAGGCGGTGACCGAGCAGGCCTACGACAACCCCAGGTTCGTCGAAGACATCGTCCGGGCGGTCACAGAAAAACTTCAAAGCATTGAAAATATTACCTGGTTCCGTGTCGAGTGCGAAAACTTCGAATCGATCCACAACCATTCGGCCTACGCCCTGGTCGAACAGCGGCGCTGATCGCGTCTGTGGACAAGTCTGTGGAAGAGGTGGATAAGGTGGCGGGGGGACTGTATACAATCGACCGTAACCGAACCCACCTGCCGGCCCTCGGCATCTTCGCCAAGGCACCGCGACCGGGACAGGTCAAAACCCGATTCTGCCCCCCGCTGACCCCGGAGGAAGCGACGCACCTCTACCGGACCAGCCTCCTTGAAACCCTGGAACGCATGGGGCACGGAACGTTCGCGCCGGTACTCTTCTACGCCGGCGCTTCCGACTGGTTCGCCGCCCATTGCCCCGACCTGCCGCGCCTTCCCCAAGAAGAGGGGGATCTCGGCCGGCGCCTGGAACGGGGCATCGCCTCCCTGCTGGGACAGGGTGCGCCGGTGGCGGCCCTAATCGGCAGCGACAGTCCCGACCTCCCCGTGGAACAGGTCGAAGCGGCTTTCGCCCTGCTGGAGCAAGCCGATGTCGTTACCATTCCCGCCGCCGACGGGGGCTATGTGCTGATCGGCGCGCGCAGGCCCTATCCGGAACTCTTTCGTGACATGCCCTGGAGCACCCCCGAACTGCTCGCCGCCACCCGCCGCCGGGCGGAAATGCTGGCCCTCGACTACCGGGAGCTTCCCCCCTGGGAAGACCTGGACGATCTCGCCGCCCTGCGCCGCCTGATCGAACGCTCCCCCCATTCGTCCACGGCCCGCCACGCCCTGGCCCACCTGGCGCACCATCTCTGAGCCGTCCGCTTGCATTGGTTGGGCCTGGGGTGTATAAGGGGCCTCGGTTTGCGCAAGGGAGGCATTGTGACCGATTTGCAATATCTCGAAAATCTGTTTCTCATCCCCGACGGCGCGGAGCGCGAACGGCGTTGGCGCGAGGACCCGGAGGCACGGCGCATCCTCCCCGAGCTCTATCGCCTCGACGGCATCCCCCAACCCCCCGACTATCATCCCGAGGGGGATGTGCTGACTCATACCCTGCTGGCGATCCGCCACCTGCCGCCCCAATCCGACCCGCGCCTGGCCTGGGGGGCGCTCCTCCATGACATCGGCAAGGCCGCGACCACCCAGGAAATCGACGGCCGTATCCGCGCCTTCGGCCATGACCGGGCCGGGGTCGAACTGGCCCGTGGGATCATGGAGCGCCTCGGCATGGAACCGGCCAAGATCGAAGACATTCTCTGGTTGGTACGGCATCACATGTTCGCCCTCTCCTGGCAGGTCAGCGAAGAAAGTCAGCTCAGTCGCCGCCAGTGGCGTTTCATCGAAGACCCGCGTTTCCCACTCATGCTCGATCTGATGCGCCTCGACGCCCTGGCCGCCGGCGCCAATCCGGCCAAGCTCGCCCAAGTCGATTTCTACCGCCGCGCTCAGCGCGCCCAGGGACATTAAGGTTCGCACGACACCCCCGCGAATGCCATTGACTTGGGCACGCGCTTGCATAATAATCGCCGCGTCTGTCCCCAACCCCTTTATTCATGGGAGGAAACCTTGGATCTGGTGCTTAATGCCGGGCCGATCGTCAAACTGGTCCTGCTGCTGCTGGTCTATTTTTCGGTGGTCTCCTGGGCCATCATCTTCTACAAATTCCTGGTCATTCACCGCGCCACCCGCGACTCCGACCAGTTTCTCGACTTTTTCTGGGCGAAGAAGCGTTTCGACGTGATCAACCAGGGGCTCAGGGATTATCCCAATTCGCCGCTGACCGTCCTCTTCCGCGAAGGCTACCAGGAACTGCTCAAAATCCAGGGGCGCCGCCCCGGAGAGGAAGAGGGGCACTTGAGTACCGACCTGGGCGGCGCGGAAAACGTCGCCCGCGCCCTGCGCCGGGCGACCACCCTCGAAACCCATCGGCTGGAAAAATTCACCACCACTCTCGCCACTACCGGCTCCACCGCCCCCTTCGTCGGCCTTTTCGGCACCGTTTGGGGGATCATGGACGCCTTTCGCGGCATCGGCGAGAGCGGCAGCGCCTCGCTGGCGGTTGTCGCACCGGGCATCTCCGAGGCGCTGGTGGCCACCGCCATCGGTCTGATCGCGGCAATTCCGGCGGTTATGGGCTACAACCATTTCATGCACAAGGTCAACGTCCTTACCGGCGAGATGGACAACTTCAGCCAGGAATTCCTCAACATCGTCGAACGCATGATGCGGAGGAGCTAGATGA
>DIVU01000245.1 GCA_002423365.1 Desulfuromonadaceae bacterium UBA6124
GGGGTCGGGCGGCTCGATCTCGACGAGCCTCTGCTGGAACGTCTCGATCTGGTGATGGCTGGGTTCCACGAGGACTGCGGTTTTGACGGGCGGGGCGTGGCGGAGAACACCCGGGCGCTCCTGGCGGTGATGGAGAACCCCCGGGTCAAGGTCATTTCCCATCCTGGCAACCCCAATTTCCCCATCGATCATCGCGCAGTGGTGGAGGGCAGCGTCGCTACAGGCACCGCGTTGGAGATCAACAACTCTTCTTTTGTCATCAGCCGCAAGGGGAGTTGCGGCAACTGCCGGGAGATCATCCGCCTCTGCGCCGAACTGGGAGCGCCGGTGACGATCGGCAGCGACGCCCATATCGCCCAGGGGGTCGGCGAATTCGAAGTGGCCCTGCGGGAACTGGAAGCCTACGGCATTGGCTGGGAACAGATCGTCAATCGCGAACTGGAGACGGTTCTTCACTTTCTCGGGCTGGCTCATTGAGCCCTCGGGATTCGGGGCTTGACAGCCTGCGCCGGCCCGGCTATTTTTCCGGATGGAACGCCTAGTAAATCACTCTGGTTTCTTTTTCGGGAGGCGCGATGGAACGACTGTTCAACGGCTACATGAAATTCATGGCGGAAGATTTCGAGCGCCACCGCCAGCTCTTCCAGGATATCGGACGTAAACAGAATCCCCACACCCTCTTTATCGGCTGCTCCGATTCGCGGGTGGTCCCCAATCTCATCACCCAGACCGATCCCGGCGAACTCTTCATTGTCCGCAACATCGCCAATATCGTCCCCCCCTACCGGCAGACCGAGGAATACGTCGCCACCACCTCGGTCATCGAATACGCCGTCCTCGCCCTCGAAGTCGACACCATCGTCGTCTGCGGACATTCCAACTGCGGCGGCTGCGCTGCCCTCAATCTGCCGCCGGAGCGGCTCGATCATTTGCCCCATGTGCGCAAGTGGCTGGAAGTTTCCCGGGAGGTCAAGGGACGCGTCGACCGGCTGATGACCGGCGACTCCCTGGAAGAGCGGGAATGGCTCACCGAGCAGGTCAACGTGCTGGTGCAGATGAAAAACCTGCTGACCTATCCCTATGTGGCCGAGCGCTATCGCCAGGGCAAACTCAACATCCACGGCTGGCATTACATCATCGAGACCGGCGAAATCTACAACTTCAACGACAGCACCCAGCTCTTCGAATTGATCAGCTGATTTCCGTCACTTCCCGCCCCACACCGGGTCTTGGGCGAACTGCCGGCGCAGCCTTTCTTCCGGGTTCTGCTCCAGAAATTCTTCCTGGGAAAAACAGAAGCGGTAATTGACGCAGTATTCCGTCAGTATCCGGTAGGCGGCGTTGATGTCCCGGATCATCTCCGGGTCGTGGTCGCTGTTCTGGTCCGGATGGTGACGTTTCACCAGGGCCCGGTGCCGGACCTTGATCTCCTTCAGTCCGGCCCGCTCGCTCAGGCCGAACAATTCCTTGGCTTCACGTAGTTCCTCGTAGGTCACTCCCATTCTCCTCGCTGCCTTTTTATTTTTTCCTTTCTAGCACGGTTCTTTGCGTTGGCCAAGGGGTCCCCGTTCGGTCGTTTTTTGATATGAGTGAAATTCGACCACTAAGAGTAAAAAATACCTTGACTGACATTGTTCCAGTGCTACCATCCAAGGTAATTATTCTCTTTTCCCTCTGGCGAAGGAGTCTGGTGATGGAAGATCTCTGGCGGGTTCACGAACAGGACTTTCGGCTGTCGAGTCGTCTGACGGAGCGGGCCGAATACGAACGGATGGTGCGGCGTTTTCATCAGGAAGAAGAACGGGAAAACGCGAAAAATCTCCTTTACGGCGATGCCCACCTGACCCGCGAGGATGACTTCGGCGTCGATTGACGCCTCCTGACGGAGACCGTCAGGAGGCGCCCTTAAATCCCTTGCCCGGCCGTTGCGGTTGTGATAGTAAATCAGCCTTGGGTTTTTCAGTCATAACCGGAGGCGTGAAAGGCATGAATATCGATATCCAGCCCCTGACGGCGAAAAAGGCTCTCTTCGAGGATGAATCGAAGCTGGGCTTCGGCAATCTCTTTACCGACCGCATGTTTCTCATGGATTACGATGCCGGCGAGGGCTGGCATTCCCCGCGCATCGTTCCTTACGGTCCCTTAAGTCTCGACCCGTCCTGTGCCGTGTTTCATTACGCCCAGGAAATCTTCGAGGGGCTCAAAGCCTTTCGACGCCCGGATGGGAATATCGCCCTTTTCCGCCCCCGCGACAATTTCGAGCGCTTCAATCGCAGCGCGGCGCGCATGTGCATGCCCGAGCTCGACGTCGATTTCGTCCTCAAGGCATTGAAGACGCTGATCCATCTGGAATCGGACTGGGTGCCCAAGAGCCTTGGCACCAGCCTCTACGTCCGGCCGACGATGATCGCCGTCGATCCCTATCTGGGGGTGCATCCCTCCAGTAAATATCTCTTCTACATCATCCTCTCGCCGGTCGGCGCCTACTACAAGAACGGCTTCAGCCCGGTCAAGATCTATATCTCCGACGGATATGTCCGCTCGGCCCCCGGCGGCACCGGCGAGGCCAAGACCGGCGGCA
>DIVU01000169.1:0-2158 GCA_002423365.1 Desulfuromonadaceae bacterium UBA6124
GATGCCGAGCAGGCTCTCCGCCGAGGTGCTCAGCAGCACGACGCGCCCCGCCATGTCGGTGAAGACCAGGGCATCCGCCACCGAACGCAGGATCAGTTCGAGCCGGTCCTTGGCTTCCTCGGCTTCGCTCAGGGCATATTTCAGGGCTTCTTCGGCCAGTCGCCGGGCGCTGACGTCGGTGATCAGTCCCTCGATGTAGAGCAGTTCCCCCTCTTGGTTCCAGATTCCCCGACCGTGATCGCTACCCCAGCGCCAGTCGCCGTCGGCGTGGCGCAGGGGATAGATGAGTCGGTAGGGACGTTTTTCCCGCAGGCAGGTCGCGATTTCGTAGAGAACACCCGCCCGCTCGGGTTCGACGATCAGCGCGTTCAATCCCGGCTCGCCGGCTTCCAGCAGTTCCCGGTAATCCCTTCCCGTCAATTCAAGACAGCCTTCGCTGACGAAAAGCAGGGTGCGGGACTCGTCCGCCCGGCAGCGGTAGGCCATGCCCGGCAGGTTGCCGAGCAACGTCGAGAGGCGCTGCTGGCGTTCCCGTATGGCTTCGGACATGCTTTGCAGGTTGCCCGCCAGATCCTGGAACTCCTCGATTTCGGCGCCGGGCCAGGCGGGCAGAACCTGATTGGCGGCCAGGCCGCGGGCATGTTCCGTGAGACTTTCGAAGATTCGCGCCGAGCGGCGGCTCATGTAGAAGGCGATGGCCACGGCAAAGGCCAGGGCTCCGGCGAGGCTCGCCAGGGTAATTCGCAATGAGGTCCAGACGCTCTGGTAGACCTGAGCCCTCGGTTGCGCCACCAGCACATGCCAGTCGAGGGATTGGACCTGGGTCAGGCTGCCGACCATGGCGCGCCCCTCGAAGCTGAACTCACCATGTCCGTGCCGGGATGAAATCAGCGCGTTTTCGACCAGGGGGATGTGGGAGAGATCCAGCTGTCGCGCGGTGTAGCGGCCGTCCTGATCGGCGGCGACCCGGCCCTGATCGTCGATGATGAAAATCAGTTGCTCGGGATCGAGGGCGATGCGCCGCAAGAATTGGGTGGTGCGGCTGAGATCGACTTCGCCGATCACCATGGTCTTTTCGCCGGGGAGGGCAAAGGCGACCGCCAGTTTTCCCGAAAGGGGGGAGACGAAGGTGTCCGACCAGCAGGCATGGCCGCGGTTGTTGGCGTCCCGGACCAGGGGGGCGGTGGAGAGATCGAGACCGCTCAGTTTCCGGTGTTTTGCCGGATCGTCGTCGCGCAGCCCCGTCGCCAGAATCTTTCCTTGCGGATCAGCGATGTAAAGAGCCTGCAGGGACTCGGGAATGACCAGGTGCGCCTCCAACACGTGCTGCAGATCGGGCCAGCCGTCATGTTTTCCCAGGATCAGCTCGATCGTCCCTTCGGCGTGGCGCATGGGGAAGTTGAGATAGTCGTCGACCTGGGCGGCGATGGAGCGGCCGAGCTCGGTCTGGCGGGCGAGGATTTCCCGGTCGATCTGGGGGAAGAGCCAGGCGATCACCAGGGCGGCGGCGATGAGGAAGGGGAGGACCGCCACCAGGGTCGATTGCAGAAACAGAATGCGGCGCAGGGGGCGGGTGGGCATGGCAACTCCGGTTGTTGGCGTGAGTCTAAAGTATCGCGGAAAACCGGGGAATCACAACCGTCGTGGGCAAATACCACGCCGTTCGTTCTCAGGACTCTTCCGAAATCGGCAGTTTTTTCAGCCGCTTGCTCAACCCCTGGCGGGTGATGCCGAGAAAGCTCGCGGCCAGGGTCTGGTTGCCGCCGGCGCGGCGCATGGCTTCGACCACCACCAACTCTCCCAGTTCGTCCAGGGTCGGCAACCGGTGGGGGAAGGCGACCCCGCCCTCCTCCCCCACCGGGGCCAATTCGGGCTGGGGTGGGGCGTCGGTCTGGCCAAAACCGATGGCCTGCTTGAAGTAGTCGAAAGACAGCTTGTGGGATTTGTGCAAACTCAGGGCGTTGAAGACCATCGCCCGCAGTTCCCGCACGTTGCCGGGGAAGGCGTAGGTTGAAAGGAGCTCGGCGAGGCCGTGGGGGACAGCCGGCTTCTTCTTGTTCAGGGTGCGCGCCGCCTCCTCGAAAAAGGCATCGAGCAACACCGGCAGATCCTCCAGGCGCTCCCGCAGGGAAGGGATGTGCACATGGTGGGCTTTCAG
>DIVU01000169.1:2221-6426 GCA_002423365.1 Desulfuromonadaceae bacterium UBA6124
CAGGCTGAGGTCGCCGATTTCGTCGAGAAAGAGGGTGCCGCCGGTGGCCTCCTCGATCATCCCCCGGCGTTCCCGGTCGGCGCCGGTGAAGGCGCCCCGGGTATGGCCGAAGAGGGTGTCGGAAAAATGGTTGTCGTCCAGGCCGGCGACGTTGACCGCGACCCAGGACGCCTGGGGGCGGGCGAGCTGATGGATGGCCTTGGCGATGAGTTCCTTGCCGACGCCGCTCTCCCCGGTGATCAGGATCGGTTCGCTGCTCGTAGCCACCGCCTCGATGTATTGGAAGAGTGCCTGCATCTTGCGACTGGTGGTATGGATGGCGGCGAAGACCTCGGGGTGTTCCAGTTCGCCGTCAAGGACCTGTTTTTTCAGGCGGCGGTTTTCCTGACGGAGGGAACGGGCGGCCATCGCCCGCTGGATGCCGCCGATGAGACGTTCCTTTTCCTCGGTCTTGACGTAGTAGTCGACGGCGCCGAGTTGCATGCAGCGTACGGCGGTCTCCAGCTGATTGAGGCCGCTGAGGATGATGACCGGAATCTCGGGATACTCCTGGCCGATCATCTGCAGCAGATCCTCCCCGGAAAGATAGGGCATGGTCAGGTCGAGGAGGACCATCCCGACATCCTGTTCGGAAAGGATCTCCATGACCTTGCGGCTTTCGTGACAGCGGATCAGGTTGTTGATGCCGAGAGCGCTACGCAGGGTCAGAGCCAATGAGCGCAGCCAGGCCTCTTCATCGTCGACCAGGAGGATCGGCAATTCGGGGTAAAGGTCTTCAGTCATGAATCTCTCCTTCGCTGAGGACCGGCAGGGACAGAATGGCCGTCGTGCCGACGCCCGGGGTGCTCTGAAATTCCAGCGTGCCGCGATGTTCCGTGACGATGCGCATGACGACGGAAAGACCCAGGCCGGTGCCGCCGTGCTCGCGCTTGGTGGTGAAAAAGGGTTCGCTGATGTGGGGCAGATCCCGGGCCGCGATCCCCACTCCCTGGTCCCGGACTTCCAATTGTAATCGATTGCCGGCCGCATCGAAACGGGTTTCGACGTGAATCTCACGGTCCCGGCCCGGCAGGGCCTGGCAGGCGTTCATGATAAGATTCACCGCCACCTGCTCGATACGCTGAAAGCTGCCGATGAAATAGGGCAGGGGCTCGGCGCAGACAAGCTCAAAATGATCCGTCGCCTTTTTAATCGGATTTTTGATCAGACGCACGGCGGTGCGCGCCACCTCGTTCAGATCGACCCGAGCCTTGAGGTCCTGGCCGTCCTGGCGGACGAAATCCTTGAGGTCGTCGACGATACGCCGGATGCGTTGGGCGCCCTCGACCATCTCGTTGAGCAGTTGCGGGATTTCAGTCCGCATTTCCGAGTAGTTGAGCCCGCCAAAGGGAAAATCACCCTGAGTCTGGTAATGGTCCTCAAGGATTGGTTCCGCCGCCTGCCAGCCGGCGCGCACCAAGTCGCTGTTGAAGAGGATGAGGCCGTTGGGATTGTTGATTTCGTGGGCGACGCCGGCGGCCAGTTCCCCCAGAGAGGCGAGCCGGCTGTTGCGCAGTGCCTCCTCGCGCAGCCGGGTTTTTTCCGTGATGTCGGTGGCGTGCATGATGACATTACGGATCTCGCCGGTGCCGTCGAGAACGGGAAAAGCCTTCACTTCGAGGATCTGCCCGTCGGGGGTGGTGATGGTCGCTTCTTCGTTCCGGCCGCTGGTGAAAGCCTGGATCGCCGGGCAGTTCTTGCAGAGCTCGGCGCGGTTGTAGAGCATTTTGCAGCAGTATTCCCCCGGCACCGAGCCGAGCATGCGGTTGAAATAGCTACCGGTGCCCTGGTTGGACCAGATCACCTTCATGTCCTTGGAGATCAGGGTCAGACCGTCGGGAATCCCTTCAAGAATGATCTGGAACTGCTGGGAGAGCTGTTTGTAGTTCTGTTCGCTCTCCCGCAGGCGCGCTTCGGCCTTCTTGCGCTTGAGGGTGTTGCTGGTCAAAAGCAGCGTCACCGTCAGCGAGCCGCCCAGAACCGCAATGAGAATCCCGGCCTGCCGATGGGTCAGACGGTAGAAGCTCAAGGGCTGGTTGATCAGGCGATGCCCCTCTGGCAAAACCTCCAGGGGCAGGCGGAAGGCGTTGAGTCGCTGGTAGTCGAAAGTCGCAGGGGATGGGGACGGCATTTGCGGCGGCAGATCGCTCGCGACCTCCCCATGGAGAATGCGCAGCGCCAGTTCCGCCGCCAGATGTCCCTGCTGGCGGGCGTTGACGACCGGACCGCCGATACTCCCCCGGCCGAGCAGCGCTTCCTGATGGCTGAAGAGAGGAACCGGGCAGGCATCGCGAAAGAGACTTTCCTGTTCCGGGAGCAGGAGCGGTTGTCCCTGCGCATCGGCAATCAGGCCATTGACAATCACCACATGCCCCGGTTGCAGCTTGCGCAGACGCGTCTCCAGTTCTTCGGCGGGGAGATCGTCCCAGTAAGTGAAATAGGTTCGGACGGAGAAATCCCCGGCGGCTGCCTGCAACGCCTCCCGATCGAGACGCCCGGAAATATCCCGGGTGCTGCCGATGACGATGAATTCCCGGGTGCGGGGATTGAGCTCCAGGGCCTGGCGCAACAACCCGCGATAATCCGGTTGTTCCAGGATTCCGGTGAGCATCGGGACGGATCCGTTTACTTCCTCGGTGGAGCCGGGAACGCCGCAGAAGACCACCGGTGTATCGGAAAAGAGCGCCTGGCGATGTTCCAGGACGAAATTCAGAGCTTCGTTATCCGAAACCATGACCAGATCGAAAAAGCGTTTTTCCAGCTTGTAGTGGAGGATGGCATCGAGGACGTGGGCGAAATACTCCGGGTCCGGATGGCGCATGGTGTCGAGATATTCCACATGGTAGTGGATCGTCTCCGGCGGCAGATCGAGGATCTCCTGCATGCCGGCCATGACCTCATCGGTCCAGGGGAGGCCCGGATGGTAGGAATGGAGGATCAGCACCTCCTTGCGTCGATCCGTCTCCGGTTGCGCCGCAAGCTCCCCGGTGAAACCGAAAAAGAGCAGGGCCAGAAGGACCGGGAGAAGGATTGACGGTTGTCGCGGATAACCAAGAAACATATGACCCTTAAGGGAAGCGGTTGGTCGAGCGGATCTTCGCGCCGAGATTCGCCGGGCGCAAGCATAGATGTGAATATGGATAAAGCAACAAATATTCCGAAAAGCGTGATATGCCGAATAATGGACTTCTCCGGTCTTTCCCCGGGAAGTTTTACGCCCGTCCAACTCAGGCGAGTGTTTTCACGCACAGCGATTCCGTTCTTTCCCCAACTCCGCAATCGCCATATGCCGGAACGGGTGGAAAAATCTTCCCGATCCACTGTGGGGATTCCCGGTTGATTCGGGACGAGTATCCGCCGTGGGGGTGGAATATTTTCCCATATCCGGGACATTCAACCGGTTCTTCGATCAGAGAATGGGGGTGTTTGGCTCAGATTTTGCTTATTAATCTTCTCTATAAATTCTGACTTTGTGAATCAGCATTCAAGGTTTGAAAACCCTATCCAGGGACGAGGGGAATCATGGGCTGGCGGTCGGTCTTGTCATGGGTTTTTTTCTTCCTGTTTGCCGGAACGGCCTACGGGACGCCGGTTCACTATTTTGAATGCAATGTCTGTCACAAAGCCGGCCAGTCGACCTTCAGCCTGGGGGGAAACAACGTCTGCCTGCAATGCCACCGCGATCCGGCGCCGGAGATGACCTTCGCCGACAACAGCGGCGGGCACACCCCCCATGGCCGGTTCAGTGTGCAAGATGCCAGTGACGCCCTGGGTTCGGCGATCACGGCCGGTCTGGAGACGCCGCCGTCGCAGCAGACTTCCCACTTCTGGGCTTCGGCCAAGGATGTGGTCCCGGCGGCCGGGGCCATGGCCCCCACCGCCTCCCTCTATCGCAGCCGCTACGGCATTTCCACCGGCAAGGTCACCTGTACCCGTTGTCACGATCCGCACAAGCCTCGGGAAACCTCCCCCAAACTGCTGCGCCTGGAAAACCCCGACGATCTGTGCCTCAACTGCCATCGCCCCTGGAACAAGGGGAGCGCGGAGCGGGGTCTGGAAAGCCACCCGCTGGTTTCCGATTATCCGGCTTTTGCCTCGGCCAATACGTCAAAATACCGACCCGCCACGTATAACGCGGCAACCCTGGTGCTTGACGGTAACCTCGG
>DIVU01000169.1:6548-23813 GCA_002423365.1 Desulfuromonadaceae bacterium UBA6124
TGGGCCGGTGATCGGCTGTCTTGATTGTCACAGCGGCCATTCGTATAACGCCGGCGATCCGTTCTTTTTCGTGTTGCGCAAAGAGGCCTTCAATCCCCTGAGCGACAGCGCCGTGACCTTTTCCGGCTACCTGGACGGCGCGATCCGCTACAGCTACAACTCGATCAAGGCCCTCGACCCGGCGGAAAGCTGGAAATTCTGGAACGACCGCCGCGACGGGCAGGCCGGCGGTTACTGCGAAACCTGTCACGGCGATGCCAAGGATCTGCCCGGCAGCTATCACCACGCCGGGGCGGTCTGTACGGAATGTCACAAACATCAGGGGGAGAATTACAGCTTCGAAGCCGATTGCGACGGCTGTCATGCCTATCCCGCCGCCTGGGGGAGCCATCTCGCCCACCTGAACCCCGGGCGGATGCTCGCACCCCTCGACTGCGCCACCTGCCACAAAACCGCGGAACATCTCAACGGACTTTCCGAGGTCCGCTTCGATGCGGGCGATACCCGCGCCGTCGGCGCGACCTACAGCGACGGCGCCGAAACCAGCCGCTACCGCGATGACGGGGGGGCGCTGACCTACGCCGCTACCCCGGCCTACACCCAATGCGGCAACCTTTACTGTCACAGCAACGCCGCGCCGGTCGGCGGAGCCAACAGCTATAAAACCCCCACCTGGGGCTCCGCGGCGATGACCTGCGCGAGCTGTCACGACGGCGGCGGCGCGACCACCAGCCTGAGCGAAAGGCACCGCGTCCACACCGATGGGGCGACCTACGCCATCGGTTGCGCGAAGTGTCACGGGGCGACCGTTACCGACGGCGGCACCATCGGCGATCCCGATAAGCACGTCAACCAGGTCAAGGAGGTGGCCTTCGCCAGTCAAAACGGCCTGACCGGCACCTACAACAGCACGACGCTGACCTGTAGCGCCACCTATTGCCATAGCGACGGTCGGGGCGGGGCGCCCAACGCCGCCGCCCAGTGGACCGACGCTGACGGCCTCGGCTGCGTCGGCTGCCACAACGGGCGGATTTCCGATGCGCTGGGCAATCAAGCCCTGCAGATGTCCAGCAACGCCCATCACCGGCTGGCCAACGAATATTGGATTCGCAAATATCCCTGCCAGTATTGCCATGCCGCCACCGTCGACGCCGTCGGCGAAGTGACTGAGCACGGCAAGCACGTGGACGGCGTGATCGACGTCCAGTTCGACGCCAAATGGAACATCGTCGGCTACCCCGCCGCCAGCTACAATTCGACGACCAAGGTCTGCGACAACCTGTACTGCCACAGCGACGGTACCACCGTCAATCCCGAGGTCCGGGATTTTCCCTGGGATTCGGGACAGACCGCCGAATGCGACTCCTGCCACGGTCATCAGGGGGAATGCGTCGAATGCCATGTCGATGACGGCATCACCGGCTGGACGGCGGAAAACGAGTGGAAGAAGGCGACGCCCATGTACGCCAACACCGGTCCCGGCACCGACCGCGCCAATTCCCATGTGCCCCACCTGGAAAGTGAATTCGCCTGCGAAAACTGTCATGCCACCACCGTTGTCGGCACCTGTAAGGACTGCCACGACGGCGGCGTGCCGCTAGGGGCTATGTCCGAGGTCGGTCACATCGATCCGGCGGTGCACGTCAACAAGATCAAGGACGTGGTCTTCAAAGAAGGCGGCAGTTATGATCCGGTGACCAAAAAGTGTTCCAACACCGCCTGTCACGGGAGCGGCGATCCGATCTGGGGGGATGCGGGAAGCGGGGCCGACCTTTGTCTCTCCTGTCACGGCACCACCGAGGCCGATATCACCGATTACAATCCGGCTAACGGGGTCAAGGGCCGGATCAACATGAGCGAATGGGCGACCGGCGGCCATGGTCGCCCGACCGCCGCCGGCAACTATCCGAGTGGCAATCCACCGGCCAATTTCCCCGGCAATCCCTGCTGGTACTGCCATGACAGCGACGTGCTCCATAAGGACGCGAGCAATCCCTTGCGCCTGAAAATTCATCCCCAGTTCGAAAGGCGCTATGAGAAGGAATGTGTTTACTGCCACATGGAGGGGACCGACGCCGAGTGCCTGGGCTGCCACGACGGCGTGGAGAGCCTTTCCGCCCGGCTGATCGATATCACCAGCCCTCCCTACAGCGTCGATCACACCGGTTTCATCAATGGCCAGACCTCGTGCCTCACCGTCGGTTGCCATCCGGATGACGCTGCCCAGCACAATACCGGCGCCGGCACCTGGACCCCCGCCCAGAAAGCCGATATCAGGAACCAGTATCTGATGATGGGGGTGTGCCTCCAGTGTCACGACAACGACGACAATGACCGCTGTCACAGTTGCCACACCTGGAACGGCGATCCGGCCCAGGATCCCTACCGCATCGGTTACGATCCCGGCACCGGGTTCATCGCCGGATCGAGCAAGGCCAGTTCGAGCCATTTCGGCTATAAGCATTTCGCCGGATTCCAGGAAGACGGCGGATGGCGCGGCGGCAAGTTCTGCTGGGACTGCCACGATCCCCACGGCGATACCAACATCTACATGATCCAGGACAAGGTGGCGACCCAAACCGACGGCACCTTCGGTATTCCCCTGGCGCGGGCCGAGGTTTCCTTCACCCGCACCCTGAGCGGTCTCGACTACGCCAAGAACCAGGCGCCCTACAACGGCATCTGCAATGTTTGCCATACCGATACCGAACACTATCGCGCCAATTACGGGGATGGGCATCAGTCCGGCCGCCGCTGTTCCTTCTGTCATGAACACGGTTTCGGCGAGGGGCATGCCTCAGGGCAGGCCTGCAATGTCTGCCATGAGAACAAGCCGATCTCCAGCCATTCCGGTTTCGGCCAGCCGCGTGACTGTGTCAAGTGTCACGAAGGGGTGATCAAGCAACGGGTCGACGTCATGCGCCAGTTCCGTGGCCAGTCCCATCATGTCCAAGGGATGGAGGTCAACAACCACCATTGCTACGCCTGTCACTGGGAAGCGACCCCGGAAGGGCTGATCAACAACGACTACCACGAGGGCTACAACTACAAGACCCACGTCGCCCTTGCCAACGCCAAGAACGATCTGGTGATCTGGGGGGCGGGGGAACGCCCGACCGTTTACGAGGAGGGGGTGACGGCCGTGACCTTCACCGCTTCCAGCATCGGTACCCCCCAGGAACGGGCCGAAGTCGGCAAGATCTCGCTCCACTGCCTGAGCTGTCACAGTGACCGGAACAACGACACCGACACCTTCGGCGACTGCAAGACCCCGCGTCAGTACGCCTGGGACCGGAGCAGCATCGATGCCCGTTACAGCCAAGAGGGGACGACGACGCGGGGCAAGTACGCGGGCTTGCCCAATGCCGCGCCGAAGAGTCAGACCAAGGCCTTTTCCGCCCACGGTCGGGCGACCCTCAACCAGGGGGGCTGGAGCGTGACGACCGGCGAGGACGCCGCCTTGCCCAACACCCGGGCCGGCACCCAGAACGTGCAATGCTTCGACTGTCACAACTCCCACGGCTCGTACACGGTCGGCACCACCAGCAGCTACCGGACCTTCGACAATACCTATCGCGGCGGCAACCTGAAGGAGACCCAGGCCGGCAAGGGCGGCTACGGCGCCACTTACAAGGCGGCCGCCGTGGCCGAAGGCGCCGGGGTGGTCAATCCCATGCAGCCGGGGGCGGCGCAATGCTTCGACTGCCACGAAACCCAGGCCGCCGGGGTCAAGCCCTGGGGCTATCAGTCGACCTTCGGGGCGACGGCGCCGATTCTGGGTTACTGGGACAGTTCCCGGTTCGCCGGCGGCATGAACGGCGTCAAGGGGCGGTTTGCCTACCGTGCCGGCCGTTCTGGCCGGGGTGGGCATTTCAAACCATCGGAACCGTTGGATAATCCATCCGGAGTGGAGGGAACGATCAACGGCCTGTGTGGCAGTTGTCACGATCCTCACGGGGTCAGCCCGTCCCTGGGGGCGGATCAGGCCTACGCCGTGCCGCTGCTCAAAGGCACTTGGCTGACTTCACCGTATAAGGAAGATGTGCCGCAGGTGCTTGGCACCCAGAGGAGCAGCAGCAACGTGCAGCTCGACCGCAAGGTATTTGGTACTGCCAATGGCGCGAATAACGGACCGTCCCTGAAAATGAACGAAGATGCCGACCGCTTCGCCGGGCTATGCCTGCGTTGCCATCCAAAGGCGAGTCTGACCGACGGTGTCAACAAAAACAGTGCGTTCAAGAGCGTCGATCGCATCCACGAGACGGTCAAAGGGTGGGGAAACAACGTCGAACACAACTTCTCCTGCTCCAAATGTCACCAGCCGCACAGCAGTGGCTTGGGCAAATTGATGCGGACCGATTGTCTGGACAGCAACCACCGCGCGCAGGTGGCTTCGGGGGGGACGCCGGTACGTTATTCCGTCACACAAAGCTACCCCCGCCTGAACAACGTCTGGCCGGCGTGCCACGAAACGATAACCGGAGCCTGGAACAACCAGCGCTGGAACGACGTGACACCATGGTAAGGGGAAATGAGACAATGACCGCAGCGAGGAAGAGGGAAGCGTCGGTGCTTTTCGAGAGACGTACCAGACTCTGGTTTCTTTTTTTCGTGCTGTTGGCGGGCTTTTTCGCCGGACGGGTGCATGGCGCCGGCGGGGATGCCCTCTGGAGTTATCAGCCGTCGCTGGCCGGCAAGCAGGAGGCGCGCGCCTCGGCGGTCGACTCGGCGGGGAACCTGATTCTGGCCGGTTACAGCGAGACGACATCGAGCGACTACTACACGGTCAAGGTTCTCGCCGACGGTAGCGGTCTGGCCTGGCCGGCCAAGCTTTTCGACCAGGCGGGAGGGCAGGATGTGGCGACGGCGGTGGCGGTGGACGGCAATGACGACATCATCATCACCGGCTACGTGCATAACGGAGGCAACTACGACATCCACACCATCAAATACGCTGGTTCCGACGGATCGGTGCTCTGGCGGCACACCTACGACGGCGCGGCCGGTGGTAACGATTTCGCCAACGCCATTGCCGTGGACAGCCTGAATAATATCTACGTCGGCGGTACCATGCAGGGTGCCAACGCCAAGGATGATTTCGTCATTCTCAAGTACGCTCCGAGCGGACCCAACCCCGACGGCACTCCGACCTGGGTTGCAAGTTATGTCGGCGCGGCGGGCAACCATGATCGCCTGACCGCCATCGCCGCTGGTTCCAATGGCGTGGCCGTCACCGGCGAGTCGCAGAACACCGTCGATTTCGATCTGGTCACGGTGAAATTCGGCTTCGATGGCAGCCAACTCTGGGAAAAACGCCATGGCGACGTCGGCGACGGCAAGGGCCAGGCCATCGCCCTGGATGCCGCCGGGAACGTCATCACTGTCGGCTATGTTCACAACGGCACCAATCGTGACGGCTATGTCGTCAAACATGCCGCCGCCGACGGCACACCCCTGTGGGAAAAGCTTCGGGATCGCGGCTACGATGACGAGGGACGAGCGCTTTGGCTCGACGCTTCGGATCATGTTTATGTCGTCGGTTCGAGTCTGTCCCTGAGTACCAACAAGGATCTGTGCGTCGCCCGCTACGCCGCCGACGGCACGGAAAAATGGTCGACGCTCCACAATACCGTGAATGGCAACAACGACGTCGGCGTCGCTATCCTGGGGGACAATTCCGGCGACCTCTTCGTCACCAGCATCACCAACGACAGCGCCGGCGGCTTCGACGACATTTACACCTACAAGTTCGGCCGGACCAGCGGCACTCTCTTATGGTCCGCCGTCCACGGCGTCGCCACCCGCCACGACCGGCCGGTGGGGATCTGTTTGGCCCCAAACGGCGATCCGCTTATGGCGGGCTGGTCCGACACCGCCGCCACCGGTTATGATTTCGTCGCCGTCAAGTACGACGCCGGCGCTCTCGACGCACCGACGACGCTCTCCGCCACCGTCGTTTCGACCAGCGAGATCGCTCTCTCCTGGACCGACAACGCTGCCAACGAAGAAAACTTCGTGGTCGAGCGCAAGAGCGGTCTGGGCGACTGGATCCAGGTCGCCGCCAACCTGCCCGCCAACACGGTCGGTTACAACGATACCGGCCTAGCCGCCGACACCCGTTATTATTATCGGGTCAAGGCGATCAACACCAGCGACGGCAGTTCCCCCTGGAGCAACGAAGTCAACGCCCGCACCACCGTCGTCAGTTACGATCCCCCGGCCTGGATGCACATCTACGCCGGAAACGCCGGCGGCGACGACGAACCGGCGGCCATCGCCATCGGTCCCGACCAGCATCCGGTGGTGACCGGCTTCAGTTTCGCCACGGAGGGCGGTTTCGACTATTACACCCTGAAGCTCGATCGTACCAATGCCACCGCCGCAACCTGGAGCGCCCGCTACAACGACGACGACAACGAAGCGGATTTCGCCACCGCTGTGGCCGTCGATGGCGCCAATCGCGCCATTGTCAGTGGTTATGCCTCCCTTTATGGCGGCGGCACGGGCAACAGCAACGACGTCTACACCCTCGGTTATCCGGCCACGGGCGGGACGCCGACCTGGGCCGACCAGTACAACGGCCCGGCGGACAACGACGACCGCTCGGCGGCGGTGGCCAGTGCCGTGGACGGTTCGGACAACGTCGTGGTGCTTGGATACGGCAAGAACGCCAGTCTCAACGAGGATATCTATCTGCTCAAGTACAACGCGGCCGGCGTGCGGCAGTGGGCGGCCACGCCCTATGACGGCGGCGGCGCCGATCAGCCGGTGGAGGTGGCCCTGGCCCCCAACGGCGACGTCTTCGTGGTCGGCACGTCCTATCACAACGGCACCTTCGACTATTTCGTCGCCCGTTACAGCGGCGCCACCGGCGCTTTGCTCTGGGGCGGCGCTCCCCGCTTCTACAACGGCGCCGGCAACGCCGAGGATTACGCCACCTCTCTGGCGGTGGACGGCGCGGGGAACCTGTACGTCACCGGCTACTCGGTGGGCGTCGGCGGTCACGGCGACATCGTCACCCTGCGCTACGACGGCACCACTGGCGACGTCATGGCTGGCTGGCCGAAGGTTTATGACGGCGGCGGCTACGACTACGGAGTGGCGGTGGTGGTCGATCCCCACAACGACGACGCGGTAGTCGCCGGTACGACCTTCGTCGGCCCCGGCAATCACGACATCGTGGCGGTGCGCTACGCGGTCGACGGTGGCGAGGTGTGGACCCGCGATCTTGATCTGGCCGGCAGCGACGAGTCGGCCACCGCCATGGCCATCGACCGCAGCGGTGTGGTCTGCCTCGCCGGCGCCACCGACGACGACATGCTGGCGGTGATGTTCGATCACCAGGGACTGAGCGTCGGCGCCGCCATCTTCGCCGGCGCGGCCGGCGGCTTCGACTATCCCGCCGACGTCGCCTTCAACGCCCATGGCGAGGCGTTCGTCGCCGGAGCGTCGCTCAACGCCGCCAACAACACCGACTTCGCCGTCTTCAAGATCACTTCCACGGTCATGCCGGCCCCCTATCCGCTGAACGCCACCCAGCTCTACACCCAGGCCCAGCTCAGCTGGGCCGACAACGCCCTGAACGAAACCGGCTTCCGCATCGAACGCAAGGTTGGAACCTGCGACGCCGAGGGGGCCTGGACATCGGTTGATGAAACGGCGGCCAATGCCACCGGCTATCTGGCCGAAGGGCTCAACCCCGGTTCCGATTATTGCTTCCGGGTGCAATCCTTCAACGGCGCCGGCGAAGCCTCGCGCTGGAGTCAGGTCGACGTCGCCACCGCCGCGCCGGTTCCCCCGGACAACTTGGCCGCCACGGTGCAAAACACCACCGATGTGCGTCTGACGTGGAACGATCACACCGACGGCGAAACCGGCTTCAGTCTGCAACGCTGCACCGGGGCCGACTGTGACTTCACGATCCACGACAGCCTGCCGGTGGCCGCCAATGCCACCAGCTATGTCGACACGTCCGTTTGTCCGGGCCAGACTTATCGTTACCGGATCGACGCCTATAAAACCGGACAATGGGTGAGCGATTTCAGCGCCGCCACCGGCAACGCCACCACGGCGATCGTGCAGGCGCCCACCGCGCTCGATACCGACTGGGTTTCCGAGGCCTGGACCGAGTTGAAGTGGAGTGATAATTCCACCGACGAAAGCGAATTCCGCATCGAGCGCTGCGTCGGCAGCGGGTGCAGCGATTTCGCCGCGATCGGCTCCCTGGCCAGCCCGGCCGGCAACGTGCTGCGGCTGCGCATGGACGAAGCCCTCTGGAACAGCACGGTCAACGAAGTGGTCGACCGCTCCGGGGCCGGCAATCATGGCCGGTCCTACAACGGCGCCACCACCACGGTTTCCGGCAAATACGGATCCGCGGGCACCTTCGACGGCGTCAACGATTACGTCGCCACCGCGTTGACCCTGGACCAGTCGGCGACGAGTCCCGGCGCCACCCTGGCCGCCTGGGTCTATCCCGCCTCGGTGAGCGCCAATAACCATTTCGTCATTGGCACCGACAACGGCGGCAACGACTGGAGCCTGCTGCGCAACGCCGGCACCTGGTGGGTGGCCAACGGCGTCGACGCGGCGCTGGTCAATACCGGCGTGGCCGTGACGGCGAACGCCTGGCAACATCTGGCGCTGACCTTCAACCCGGCCGCCGGCTTGACCCTGTACAAAAATGGCGTGTCGGTCTGGAGCCATGCCGCCATCGCCTTCGATACGAGCGCCGCCGCCGTGCATATCGGCCGACGCGGCAGTCTCAATCAGGAATTCTTCGACGGTCGCCTCGACGAAGTGGCGGTCTTCACCCGGCCGATTTCCGGCGCCGAAGCCCAGGTTCTCTACGATCACGGCCTGGGGCGCTACAACGACCGCACGGTGGCGCCGGACACGACCTACCGCTATCAAGTGAAGGCCTATAAAGGCGCCAGTTGTAACTGGACCAGTGATCCGACCGCGCCCATCGAGCGCACCGCAACCCCTCGACCACCCACCGGGGTGACCGCCACGGTGGTCGACAGCGGCCGGATCATGCTGGGCTGGACCGACAATACCAGCACCGAGACCGGCTATCGCATCGAACGCTGCGCGGGGAGCGGCTGCGGCAACTTCGCCGAGGTCGCCGTCACGGCCGCCAACGCCGTCAACTACTTCGACAGCGGGCTGTGCGCCGATCCCGGCAACACGAGCCCCTACAGCTACCGGGTCGTCGCCGTCAAGGGAACCGACTGGAGCAGCGCCCCGAGCGATCCGGCGACCACCACCATCCCGGCGCTGGCGACGCCCGCCGCGCTGAGCGTCACCAGCGCCAGCGAGGACCGGGTCTCCCTCGCCTGGACCCACGCCTCCACCGACCTGACCAGCTTCAAGCTGGCCCGTTGCGACGGCGACGCCGCGTTCTGCGCCGATCCCGGCAACTTTGGCGAGCCTGTCGACATTTCCCCGGAACCCGCCGGCAATCTGATGATGCTGCACATGGACGAGGCGAACTGGACCGGCGCCGCCAACGAAATCGTCGACGCCTCGGGCAACGGCAAGCACGGCACGGCGGTGGGGGGCGCCGCCTCCAGCACCGATGGCAAATACCTCCGCGGCGGTGCCTTCGACGGCGCCGACGATCATCTGACCACGACTCTCAACGTCGATCAGGGGGGGACGGCCGCCGTCACCTTCGAGGCCTGGGTCTATCCGACCCTCAACAGCAGCAGCTACAAATATGTGTTCAGCACCGACAACGGAGGCAGCGACTGGGGACTGGCGATGTACGGGGCGTACTGGTACGTCAGCAACGGCACCAGCCTCGTCAACACCAGCCAAACGGTCACCTTCAATGCCTGGCAGCACATGGTTCTGAGCTATGAGCCCGGCGACGGGGTCAAACTCTACCGTAACGGCGCGCTGATCTGGTCTAACGCCACCATCGCCTACGATGCCAACGACACCAACGTCACTATTGGCCGGCAGGGGACTTACAACCAATATTATTTCCCCGGCCGCATCGACGAGGTGGCGGTCTACGGTCGGGCGCTCGCCCTCGCCGAAATCACCGCCCGCTACAATCGCCAATACGCCTTCACCCAGAGCGGGCTTACTTCCGGTTCCCCCTATCGCTACCAGCTCCGGGCCGCCAAGAGCAGCGGCTGCGCCTGGGAGAGCAACCCCGTCCAGGTGGATACCGCCACCGTCGCGCCGCCACCGCCGACCGGTCTGAGCGTCGTCGCCGGCCAGACCACCCGCATCGACCTGGCCTGGACTGACAACGCCACCTCGGAAACCGGCTACCGGGTCGAACACTGTCCCGGCGAGGGCGTCGCCTGCGACGAAAACGGCGAATTCAGCCTGTTGACCAATCTGCCGGTCAACAGCAAGGCCTACGGCGATCTGACCGTGTGCGAGAACTCAACCCACACCTACCGGGTGCGCGCCGAAAAAGACGATGGTCCCGTTTGGCAGAGCGCCTGGGCGACCGGCAATGTCACTACTCCGGCGGCCGGCTCCACGACCACCTTCGACGCGGTCGGGATGTCCGAGTCGGAGATCGGACTCGCCTGGGACGACGCTACCTTCGATGAAACCCAGTTCACGGTCGAACGCTGCACCGGTAGCGGCACAGATTGCGACGAGGACGGCGAATTCACCGCGGCGGTGGTCACCAAGCCCGGTACGGTTGCCGGTAATCAGCTTCATTACCGGATGAATGAAATCCTCTGGAACGGCACGGCGGGGGAAGTCAAGGACGCCTCCGGCAACGCCCGTCACGGTCAGGCCGTAAACGGCGCCGTGACCAGCATCGAAGGCAAGTACTATCGGGCCGGTTCCTTCGACGGCGGCAACGATTATCTCGCCACGCCCCTGGCCCTCAACCAGACCGCCACCGGTCCCGGCGCCACGATCGAGGCCTGGGTCTATCCGACGGTCAACAGCAACAGCTACAAATATGTTTTCAGCACCGAAAATGGCGGCAGCGACTGGGGGTTGTCCCTGTACGGCGCCATCTGGTACGTCGACAACGGCGCCTCCAGTAGGGTTAATACCGGCCAGTCGGTCACCTTCAACGCCTGGCAGCACATGGCTCTGAGCTTCGAGCCCGGCGTCGGGCTGAAACTCTATCGCAACGGCGTCCTGATCTGGTCCAGTGCGACCATCGACTACGATGCCAGCACCGGCAACCTGCTCATCGGCAGGCTTGGCAACAGCGCCTCTTATTTCTTCGCCGGCCGCATGGACGAGTTCGCGGTCTACAACCGCCCGCTGCCTTTGGCCGAGATCCAGCAACATTACCAGAATCAGATCCAGATCTTCGAACATACCGACACCGGCCTGTCGCCGGGAACCACCTACACCTACCGGGTCAAGGCCAGCCGCGCGGCCGACTGCGGCTGGACGACCGCCACCCTGGCGGAGGGCGCGACCTCGGGACCGCCGGCGCCGACTACCTTTGTCGCCATGCCGATCAATACCACCCGCATCGATCTGGCCTGGAACGACGAAACCGGTTCGGAAACCGCTTTCCGGGTACAACGTTGCCAGGGGGCCGGATGCGGCGACTTCGCCGACCTGGGCGCCCTGTTGCCGGCCAACTCCACCAGTTACAGCGATACTTCCGTCTGTCCGGGGCAGGTCTACCGCTATCAGGTGCGGGCCGAAAAGAGCGACGGCCCGGTCTGGAACACCCCGTGGTTCGGGCCGGTCGAAGTGACCGCTTTATCCCCGCTCGATCCGATCGGGCTCGGCGCCACCCGCGCGACGGAAAGCCAGATCGATCTCGCCTGGACCGACCGCAATCCCGACGAAACCGGTTTCGTGGTGGAACGCTGCGCCGGCGACGGTTGCGGCGACTTCGCGGAGGTGGCCAGCCTGCCGGCCAGCGAGATCGGCGGCAATCTGATTACCGGTGCCAACGGCGCGGTCGGCTCCTTCACCGGCAACGTGGTCGAAATCTTCCATCCCCGCACCGGCGCGGCGGTCAAGGCCCTGCAACTGACCCATAGCGGCAGCACTCCGAGTTCCTCGTCGGCGACCCTCAACCTGCTGACCAATACCGATTATCTGGTGACTTTCGATGCCTGGACCGATGCCGGCGATGCGATCAATCTGCAAAACGACCTGTCTCCCGACACCCTGCCGGAAATCGTCCAGTCGGTCGGGCCGAGCCCGAAAACCTACCGGGCGATCTTCAACAGCGCCCATGCCAACATGTCCAGCGCCACGTTGCGGTTCTTCCATTACAACGCCGGACGGACCATTTATGTGACCAACATCGCCCTGACGCGCCTGACCTATCCGGTCAGCTACAGCGACATCGATACCGGGCTGGTGCCCGACACCAGCTACTCCTACCGGGTCAAGGCGGTCAAGTCCACCAACTGTGGCTGGAGCAGCGGGTATACCGATGTCGCCACGGCCGTTACCTCGGTGACCGCTCCCGGCGCCCTGACCGCCGAGGCCGTCGACACCACCACCATCGAACTGGGCTGGACCGACCTGTCTTCGTCGGAAACCGGCACCCAGATCGAACGTTGCACCGGCGAAGGGTGTAGCAACTTCGCCCAGATCGCCGGCGTCGGGCCGAACGTCACCAGCTACACCGATGCCTCCGTGGCCAACGGCGCCAGCTACAGCTACCGGGTCAAGGCGCTCAACCAGGGCCTGGCCAACAATGGCGGCGCCGCCTGGACCCGGCGCACACCGGTTTCCTTCACCGCTTTCGCCGCCTACCAGAAATATAAGATAGTGATTCCCTACGATGCCGACATGCGCGGCGACTTCGGCGACCTGCGTTTCTACGACGAAACGGCCAAAAAACAGCTCCCCTACTGGATTCAGAGCAAAACCGACGGCGTCAACGCCACCGTCTGGTTCTCCACCCGGAGCAACAACACCATCAACCTTTATTACGGCAACCCCAGCGCCACCGATGCCGGCAGGGTCGAAGACGTGAGTGACCAATACACCTTCAACGGCACCACCATCGACGCCGGCAAATGGGTGGAAATCGACCCGAGCGGCGGCATCTCCCAGAACAACGGCCTGCTGCTCAACGACGTGACCGAGGCCTGGACCATGGCCCTGATCTCCAAGACCACCTATACTCGGAGCGAAGGACGGGAGCTGTACATCGATCTCACTATCCCCGTCGATACCGCCGGCAACAACCATTTCATGGCCGGCTGGGAACTCAACCAGACCGCCAGCCCCGCCTACAGCCAACTGGTCCACGGCCTGTATTGGAACAACTATGTCTTCGACGGCTACCAGAAAAACGTCAGCCTCGGCGTCACCGGCAGCAGCTATGTCGCCAGCACCCGCTACCAGATGAAAATCGTGCTCAAGGCTATTGGCGCCCAATACTATGTCCGTGGCGGCGCTTATGCCGACTGGACCATGATTAACGAAAACGTCTCCTACAACGACGCCACGCTGCGCATCGGCATCCATCAGTATTCCCATCAGGCCAGTATTCACGGCATCACCGTCACCCCCGGTTCGTTCGTCACCGACGCCGCCCTCGGCGCCGAGCAGAGCAGCGCCGGCTACGCCTTCGACTTCACCTGGAGCAGCTCCTACAGCGCTGTCGCCGGCGCCACGACCCCGGTCAAGGAAGCGCCGACGAGCCTCACGGTCGCGGCTATCGACGACACCCGGATCGATCTGGACTGGACCGATGAAACCGACGACGAAACCGGCTTCAAGATCGAACGTTGCACCGGCGGCGGCTGTAGCAATTTTAGCCAGATCGACACCGTCGCTGCCAACGTCGGTTCGTACAGCAACACCGGGCTTTCCCCTTCCACCATTTACCGCTACCGGGTCCGCGCCTACAAGAACGCCACCCACGCCTGGGATAGCGACTATAGCAACACCGCCGAAGACCTGCTCTTTCCTCGCCTATCTTCGGGATTGACCGCCACTTCTGTCAATTCGCGCATGATCCGACTCGACTGGGAAGACAATGGCAGCGACGAAGAGGGCTACGAAATCGAAGTGCAGGTCTGGAACGGTCGCTATGTCCAGACCGCACGGGTCGGCGCCAATGTCACGAGTTACGTCGATCGCGTGGGGATCGATCCCGAGACCCGCTACGTCTATCGCGTGCGCCCCTATCGGGGGGAGGACCTCTCCCCCTACAGCAACGAAGCCGCCGTCACTACCCCGGAATTTTCCGAAGGGGACAATACCTGTCCGCCGTGACGATTTCCCGATGACCGCCCCGGAGCCATGGGCTCCGGGGCTATGCCTGCGAATGGTCTCGCGCTTATGAATACCTGGAGCAAATGCATCTTTTTCCTTTTCTGGCTGTTGCTTGCAGCTCCCGAACGGAACTTCGCCCTGGTGCTGGAAGAGGACACCGTATGGCGGGGGCGGGTGCGGGTTGCGGAAGAGGTGCAGGTGGCGGCGCACGCGACCCTGCTGATCGAGCCCGGTGCCCGGATCGAGTTCGCCCCGGTGGACGGCAGGGAAGATCAAGTCCCGTCGCGGTTGAAGGTCTTCGGCAAGCTGATCGCCCAGGGAACGGAGGAGGCGCCGATCCTCTTGACTTCGGCGGCCGAAAGGCCGGCGCCCGGTGACTGGGGCGGGCTGATTTTCGAAAGCCCTGACGAGCATTTGGTCAGCCGCATGCGTCATTGCCGCATCGAATACGCCGAGACCGCCATCGACGGCAGCCTCGGGAAGCTGGTCGTGGAGGATGCCGAGCTGAGCCGGAACCGGCTGGCCCTTTGCGCCCGGAAGAAGTTTGCCGGGGGGATGTTCAACGGCGCGCTGTTCGACAACGACAACGGGAGCCGCTTTCTGCAGAATTCACGGTTTTCCCTGGAAAACTGCCGAATTGTCCGAAGTCTGCAGGACGGAATTCTCTGCGACAAAAACAGTTCTCCGGCCATCGGTAACTGCGCGATTATCGCCGGCGGCGCGGCCGGTATCCGATGCCTCTCCGGTTCCTCACCGCAGATCGAAGGCTGTCTTATCCAGGGCAATCGCATCGGTCTTCATGTGGAGATGAAGAGCGATCCGGAGCTGCGCGACAGCGACATTCTGGAGAACGGTACCGGCGTTCATGCGGAAAAACTGGTGGCGCCGCTTTTTCTCAGCTGTCGCATAGTCGGTAACGAGACCGGGCTCTTCTGCAATCTTTCCGCTTCGCTACGACTGCGTGGCTGTCATCTGGAAGCGAATCGAAAATTCGCCGTGGTGGTGGGAGATAAGCAGTCGCGGGTGGTTGATGCCCTGCTCCCCGACGCCGGAACGCGCCGGCAGAGTCGGCTGCAAAGTGCCGAGGACACTTCGGCGAAGTCCGACCGGCAGGCTTTCGACGAAGGAGGGGAGATCCTGATCGATCTTCGCGACAACTGGTGGGGGGCGGCGACGGATCGCATGCGTACCCTGGACGGGACGAGCAATCTGGAGCTTTTTGACGACGGCCATGACCGGCCCGAGGTTGAATACCAGGGACGCCGCTATCCCCGGGACCAGGTGCTTTATATCCCCTGGCTGGAGAGCGCCCCAAGCGAAGTGGGTCGTCGGCGAAAAGACTACGCCGGGATCTCCGGCAGGGTGGAGGAGGGCGGCCGACCCCTGGCCGGCGCGCGGGTACACGTCTTCCGCGAGGGGGGGGACGATTTGCGCGGGGAGGGATTTTCCTTCTCGGCGCCGACCACCGGGGACGGTAGGTTTTTCCTGCACCTGGCGCCTGGGCGTTACTGGCTGACGCTGAAAAAAACGCGGGGGCAGGTGCCGGAGTCGGAGCCCGAAGCCGGGGATCTCTTCCGCCCCTACGCCGACAACCCGGTGACGGTTGCACTTGGTGCCATCACCGAAGTCATTTTCCGGGACGGGGATGATCGCTAGCTGAAGGGAAAGGCGGTAATGGCGCGAGGCACGAAGGGCTGGTTTGCGCTGTTGTTGCTCGGATCACCAATGTCGGCAGCCACGGGGAAGGCCGGCTCACTTCCGGCGAGTAGTCCGGCGGGGACTTGCCGCTAGCCGGACAGGGTGTGTTCGAGGAGGATCTTCAGGCCGATGGCGCACAGCACCAGGCCGCCGAGGACTTCGACCCGTTTCCCCCACAGGCGGCCGATGCGGCCGCCCAGGAGCATGCCGGCGACGGTGAGCGCACCGCAAACCAGACCGATGACGGCCGCCGGCAGCCAGACCTCAACCCCGAGCATGCCCAGCGACAGCCCCACCGCCAACGCGTCGATGCTGGTGGCGACGGAAAGCATGACCAAAGTCAGGCCGCGGGTCGGGTCGCTCGCCTCAGCCTCGTCATCCTCTTTTTCGAAGGCCTCGCGAATCATCTTGATGCCGACGAAGGCGAGCAGGCCGAAGGCAATCCAGTGATCGTAGTCGGCGATCCAGCGCTGCACGCTGATCCCTGCCAGCCAACCGATCACCGGCATCATGCCTTGAAAGAGGCCGAAGTGAAAGCCGAAGCGGAAGAGATGGCGGCCGGTGATGCGCTCCAGGGTTACGCCGGCGGCCAGAGCCACGGCGAAGGCGTCCATGGCCAGGGCCAGAGCGATGCCGAAAATGGTGGTCAGGGTCATGGGAAATCCCTCCGGGATAAAGGACGGCGGGATTGTCCGCTGTCCCTTTTGCTTTGTCAACGGCGAATCGGGTAAATGATTAATCCTCCCTCGGGCGAGGTCGGCGGCGCGGTCAAAGTGCTTGCTTTATCGAGCATGATCTGTTAAAGAATTGCCTTCGAATAAGGTAGATCACGAAGGAGATCGCAGACAATGGGTTTGATGGAAGGCAAGCGCGGCATCGTCTTTGGTGTGGCAAACGAAATGAGCATCGCCTGGGGGATCGCGCAGCAGCTCAAGGCGCAAGGCGCCACCCTGGCTTTTACCTATCTGAACGAAGCGTTGGAAAAACGGGTTCGCCCCCTGGCGGAAAGCCTCGGCGCCACCCTGGTTCTCCCCTGCGACGTCGGCAGCGACGCCGAGATCGAAGCGGTCTTCGAAACGCTGCGCCAGGAATGGGGCACCATCGATTTCGTCGTGCATGCCGTGGCCTTCGCCAATCGCGAGGATCTCAAGCACGGCTTTAGCCAGACCAGCCGTGCCGGCTTCCAGTTGGCCCTCGATATCAGTGCCTATTCCCTGGTGGCCGTCACCCGTTGCGCCATTCCGCTCATGCCCGAGGGCGGAAGCATTCTCACCCTGACCTATCTCGGCGCCGTTCGCACCATTCCCAATTACAACGTCATGGGCGTGGCCAAGGCCGCGCTTGAGGCCTCGGTGCGCTACCTGGCGGTGG
>DIVU01000326.1 GCA_002423365.1 Desulfuromonadaceae bacterium UBA6124
GGATCAACGCCTCCTTGTGGATGGTGTCGGCTTGTTTCCGCGCTTCTTCGATGATCTGCTCGGCGGTGAGTTCGGCTCCGGCGAGGCGGGATTCAATGAATTTGCGACGCAGCAGGGAGCCGCCAAAAGCGCCCCCGGCCAACGCCATGAGAATCAACAACAATGCGATTTCTATAGACAAAACGGTATCCTCCTAAGAAGTGGTCAGGGGGGTCCCCCCGGTAGCCGCGACGTCCCCGAGTTGGGGAGCGAAACGCAGAATTCGGGACTCGGTAATTAACAGGTGCATGGCGATGTCGTGATTCTCCACAGGCAAGCTCGCCGTCAGTTGCAGTTCGTAACAAAACCCGGCTCGCCGGGGTTTCACGTCGGAGCCATAGAGAAAGCGGTCG
Organism: Desulfuromonadaceae bacterium UBA6124; assembly: GCA_002423365.1. Classification (GTDB taxonomy): domain Bacteria; phylum Desulfobacterota; class Desulfuromonadia; order Desulfuromonadales; family Trichloromonadaceae; genus Trichloromonas. Next base: position 393 of record DIVU01000326.1, read on the forward strand.
TAACAACCCTTGCCGTAACCCAACCGGAATCCTTCCAGGTCGTAGGCGACTCCGGGGATGACCATCAGGTCGATGGTCGCAAGCGGAAGGAGGCTTACGCCAACGGGCTCGAGGATGCCGAAGCGTCCAAGGCGCATGCCGTCGAGGTCGAACACCTCGACGAATTCCAGACCGGTTGCGGCGACCCGGGGATAGGCCACCCGCTTACCCGCCTTGCGAGCGGCACGAAAGAGCTCATCGGTGGGGACTTCGTCGCGAACTGGGCGATACAGGGCCAAAACGTTCGCGGCGGCATATTCCGGGGTGCTCAGCAGCCGGGATTGGGCAGCTTGGCCCCAGGCGGCACGGTCGGCCATCGAGATCCGCCGACGCCGCTCGAGCATGGCGGTACGAAGGGATTGCTTGGGCATGGCCAGAGTGCTCCGCGCGGGAGCCCTGGAGGAGGGACAAGGAAGGCAGGCAGGCGGGGTTCAGGGGAACATCAACCACGAATCATCGTAAGCCGGCAGGCGCAAGGGGTAATTTCCCCTGTCACTTGAGTCGAAACCGTAAGAATCTTATCGGCGGAACTCCTTGAGCCGGGGTCGCGAAAGGCACTTACTTAGGGCCTGCGAACGCCCTGCAAAGGCTACGATAACTATGAAACAAAGCCGAGGCTGAAAACCAAACCGGTAAACCGTCGCGGCCCAGCCGCGACCCGTGGGGTACTGCCATTTCGATGTCGCATCTCCAGCAGGGAGATGATGGTAAGGGAGGCGCGAGGCCGAAGGTTCGACCAAAACAGTCATCCCGGAGTCCGGCCGGTTATTGCCCGGCAGACTGATCGTCCAGTCGTTCCAGCAGGATACGCAGGCGACGATTCACATCCTCGTCCCCACCATGCGCGGCCACTTCCTGCTGCCGGAGCAAAAGCCCCGAAACATTCATCAGAGCCAGGATCGCGCTGGCCAAGGTATCGGCGGAACGGCCCGAAGCCATCACCTCATTCAGTCGGTCATTGACGAAACTCGCGATCCGCCGCACTTCCTCGGCCGACTCCGCGCTTCTGACCACATAAGGCTGGCCAAGAATCGTGACCTCCACCGATTGTTTCAAAGAGCCTCCTCATCGAGAAGGTCCAGACGGCCGATGATCCGGTCAAGCTCTTCGCGGAAAGTCTGCCGCTCCTCCCGAAGCGTCTGATTTTCCTGTTCCAACTCCCGCACTCGCCGACCCAGGTCGTTCTGTCGGTCGAGCAGCCGGGTCAATTTTTCTTCGAGCCGAATAATCAGCTCCAGAGTATCGGATGCCATCGTGAAAGACTCCAGTACGATAGAAAATATTAGAAAATGGGCCTGATAAAGTCAAGAATTTTCAAGATTCCCGGAACAATGCGTCGATAAAGAGATCGGGATCGAAGGGACGCAGATCGTCGACCCCCTCTCCGATCCCTACATATCGCACCGGCAGGCCTAGTTCGGCGCCGATGGCGACCACCATCCCCCCCTTGGCGGTGCCGTCCAGCTTGGTCAGGGCGAGACCCGAGACCTCTACCGCCTCCTTGAAGAGCCGCGCCTGGATCAGGGCGTTCTGACCGGTAGTGGCGTCGAGCACCAGCAGGGTTTCGTGCGGGGCGCCGGGGATCTCCCGCCCAAGCACCCGACGGATTTTTTTCATCTCTTCCATGAGATTGACCTTGGTGTGCAGCCGGCCGGCGGTATCGAGAATCAGCACATCGGCCTTACGGGCCAGGGCGGCCTTGGCGGCGTCGAAGGCCACGGCGGCCGGATCGGCCCCCTCGCCATGGCGGATCACCTCGACCCCGGCGCGCTCCCCCCAGATCGCCAGCTGTTCGGCGGCGGCGGCGCGGAAGGTATCGCCGGCACCGAGCACTACCCGCTTGCCCTGGGCGGTGAACTGTCGGGCGAGCTTGCCGATCGTGGTGGTCTTACCGACGCCGTTGACCCCAACGACCATGATCACGAAGGGCTGGGCCTGATTCAGATCGAGCGCGCCCGCTTCCAGCTTGAGGCGCTCGCGCAGTTCCTCACGCAATGCCGCGCGCAAGGCGGCGGGGGACATCTCGCCCCGCGCCACCCGACCGCGCAGCGCCTGGATGACGTCGCCCGTGGTGGCCATGCCGAAATCGGCGGTGATAAGGAGTTCTTCCAGGTCATCGAGCAACTCGTCGTCCACGCGACGGCCGCTGAGCAGGCTGTCGAGGCGCCCGACCAGGGCGCTCTGGGTCTTCGCCAGCCCGGCGCGCATGCGCTCGAAAAGACTCGCGGGCGGAGCCGCCGGGGCTTCGACCGCGATTTCCGCCGGCGGAGTCGGCGCCTCTTCGACCGCCTCCGCTTCGCCCCCCGCTTCAGGGGTGACTTCCGCCCGGCGTGGCGGAACCGGCCGTTTGCGCCGCCCGATCCGCAGCAGCAGCAGAATGAAGAGCGCCACCACCAGGGTGACCAGCAGATAGAGGACACCGAGCGCCCCGACTTCGCGATAAATTTCCGGCACGCCCAGCTGCCCGAGGAGCGGAGCGACGGTCTGCACCCAAAGCTTGAGCAGCTCTCCGAACTGGGCGAGATAATTCTTCAGAAGATTGGAAAACTGATCCATAGTCAATTCACTCCCGGGATACGGCAAAACGTAGGGCACTAAGGCGCTCAGCCGATCTCCCTGATCAAACGCGCGACACAGCGGCGCGCCTCGAAAAGCGCCCGCCCAAAGGCCTCCCCCCGCGCCAGGGTCAAGACCAGAAAATATTCGGAAGTCACCGGCATAACCAGAATCTCCATGCGGTCGGTGGTGATGACGATCTCCCGGGGTTCGGCCCCGTCGAGACGCTGCACCAGATCCCGCAGGCGATTGAGGATCACTCCCTTGTGGGCGCCGATCACCTTGAGTTCGTAGGCGTCCATGCGGGCGACCTGATCGACCGCCTCCCCTTCCCAGTCGGCGAGGATCGCTCCGCCGGCGCCGGGCACCGCCGCGACCAGATCCCCCAGAATCGTCTTAAAGGCCATAAGCCTCCTCGAATTCGTGGAAACGCACCGAGACCAGTTTGGAAACTCCCGGTTCCTCCATGGTCACTCCGTAGAGGGTGTCGGCGACCTCCATGGTCCGTTTGCTGTGGGTAATGATGATGAACTGGGAAACCTGGGACATTTCCTTGATCATTTCATTGAAGCGGCCGATGTTGGCGTCATCCAGGGGAGCATCCACCTCATCGAGCATGCAGAACGGGGAAGGCTTGATGAGGAAGATGGAAAAAATCAACGCCACCGCCGTGAGCGCCTTTTCCCCGCCGGAGAGGAGGCTGACGTTCTGCAGCTTCTTGCCCGGCGGCTGGACGATGATCTCGAGCCCCGTTTCCAGCAGGTCGCTCTCGTCGGTCAGCCGCAATTCCCCCTGACCGCCGCGAAAGAGACGCGGAAAGATCTCCTGAAACTTGGCGTTGACCAGATCGAAGGTCTCGCGAAACCGCTTGCGGGTGGTGCGGTTGATCTTGCCGATAGCGGTCTGGAGTCCATCCAGGGATTGCCGCAGATCCTCCTGCTGCACCTGGAGAAACTGCCCCCGCTCCTCCAGTTCGCGATATTCCTCGATGGCGGTCAGATTGACCTCGCCGATCGCCTCGACGGCCTGGCGCAACTCCTCCACACGCCCTTGCGCCGCCTCGACATCGACCTCCTCCGTCGTCGCCGTGCCGTCGCGCAGGTCGACGCGATAGCGTTCCAGCACGTTGGCATGGAGATGTTCCGCTTCCAGGGCCAGCTCCCGCAGCCGCAGCTGCCCGGCGCCATGGGTCTCGCGCAGGGCGTCGAGTTCTTCGCGCAGCCGGCGCAAGCGCTCCTGGCGTTCCTCCAGCTGTTCCTGGGCGAGAGCGAAACGCTCCCGGATTTCGGCCAGGCGCGCCTGATCCTCGAGGTGGCGCTTGGCCAGCACCTCCTGCTCGATCCGCAGACGCTCGCTTTCGCCCGCCAGGCGCGCCTCCTCTTCCAGCGCCTCCCGACAGCGTTCGGCGATGAGCGTCCGCCGGCTCTGCAAATCACGGCGCAGGCGGGCCAGGCGCTCCAACTCTCCTCGCTGGCCATCCTCCCGCTCACGCAGACCGGCGACCGAGACCTTCAGGGCCGTCACCCGGTCGCGCACCACGGCGATTTCCCGGCGCAGCACCTGGGCCTCTTCTTGGATCCGGGCAACCCCTTCCTCGTGCTCTAGGCGTTGCCCCTCCAGATGCGCCCGGCCGCTTTGGATCTCTTCCAGACGGCGGTCGAGCTCCCGCTCCTCGCCGTGCAGTTGTTCGTCTTCGAGGACCAGCACCTCCAGCCGTTCGTCCAGGCGGGCGCGGGTATCTTCCAGCCGTTGCAGATCTTTTTCGCTATCCATGATCTTAAGCGCCTGCCCGTGGCGGGCGCTGTCAACCTCGCGTAGCCGTTCCTCGCTCTCGCGCAGGGCCTCCCGCAGTCGCTCCCGCGCCTCTTCAAAGGCGGCAAGGCGCTCTTCCTGGGATTCGACCAGCACGGCGAGTTCCTTCATTTCGCGTTTTTTGTGCAGCAGCCCCTGCCCCAGCCCCTGACGACCGCCGCCAGTGAATTCCCCGCGCCAGCTCAAAAGTTCGCCGGCATCGGTGACCAGCAACGTTCCGGCGGAAAGGGGTCGCCCCCAGTAGGGCTCCAGGCTCGGCACATGGCCGCAGCCGGCGAGGAGGGCGCGGACCAGGCTCTCACTCCCCGGACGCGGGCTGACCAGTTCCGCCAGCGGGCGGGCGCCGTCGGGAAGCGCCGCTGCCGCTGCTGTCCAGCCGGGCCAGGCGAAGGTCGAGCGGCCGTCCTGCCCGCCAAGAAAGGCGGCGGCGGCGACGGCGGCTCCGCGATCGGGGGCGACCAGCGCCTGCAAGCGCTCGCCGAGGACCGCTTCCAGGGCCGTTTCCAGGTGGGCCGGGGCTTCGAGGTGATCGGCGACCACCCCGGAAAAACGGCCGCGCCACTCTTCGTGGGCAAAGAGCGCCTTGACGCCGCCGCCATAGCCTTCCATATCCCGCTCCAACTGTCGCAGGGAGAGGAGCCGGGAACGGCTCCGCCCAAGCTCCTCACGGTGGCGGGCGAGAATCGCCTCGTTTTCCTCCCGTTCTTCCCGCAAGCGAACAACGGTATCGCGCAACCTTTCCTGCTCTTCCCCCAGGGACTCATGGGCGACGCGCAGGGCGGCGAGGGACGTTGCCAACTCGGCGATGAGGGCTTCGGCCTCCCCGAGCTGTTCGCGCAGGCGCACTGTTTCACTGCCTTGGCGGGTCTTGCGCTCTTCGAGTTGGCGGCGGCGGCGTTCGCTCTCCTGCTGGCCGGCGCTGAGCTGGGAAAGGTCGGTCAACAGCCGGTAGAGGATCTGGCGGGTTTCCTGCTGCGCCGCTTCCAGATCCCCATCGCGCTGTGAAAGTTCGGCCAGGGCCGCCTCCCCCTCGGCGAGCCGCCGCAACTCCCGCTCCAGATCCCCCCCCAGGTCTTCGCGGGTCTGCTTAAGGCGCTCCTCCTCGCCGTCGGCCTCGGCCAGGCGCCGCGCCACCTCCTGCTCTTCGGCGTGCCACTGCTCCCGACGGCGGGTCAGGGCCTCCCCTTCCCGGGCAGCCAGAGCGAGGCGCCCGGCAACCTTTTCCAGCTCGGCGGCGAGGAGAAAAACCTGTTCCTGCAGGCGAGCGACCACCCGCTCTTCTTCCCCCTGGGTCTGGCGCACCTCATCCAGCGTCCGCTCTTCCTGCTCCAGACGCGCCGCTAGGGCGGTCAGAGCCTGGCGTTCCTCCTTGTCCCGCGCGCCCCTCACTTCGAAGGTCGCGCTCAGTTCGGCGAAACGCCGGCGGGCCAGCTCCACCTCGATCCCCTTGAGCTCTCCCCGCAGGGCGCGGAAACGCTCGGCCTTCTGCGCCTGGCGCTTGAGGCTCGCGGTCTGCCGCCGCACCTCGGCGACGATATCCCCCAGCCGCAGCAGGTTCTGGCGGGTCGCCTCGATCTTGCGCAGGGCGGCTTTTTTGCGGGATTTGTATTTGGTGACTCCGGCCGCCTCCTCGATGAGAAAGCGGCGGTCCTCGGGCTTGGCGTTGAGGATCATGCCGATCTTGCCCTGCTCGATGATCGAGTAGGCCCGCGCCCCGACCCCCGTATCCATGAAAAGTTCGGAGATGTCGAGCAGGCGGCAGGGGGTCTTGTTGATCAGATATTCGCTATCGCCGTTGCGAAAGAGCCGACGGGTGACCATGATTTCCGCGTATTGGCGGTAGGCGGTGGGGGCTTGGCCATCCTCGTTGGCGAAGATCATCGAGACCTCGGCCATGCCCAGCGGCTTGCGCGATTCACTGCCGCCGAAAATCACGTCCTCCATGGCGCGGCCGCGCAGGTTCTTGGCGTTCTGTTCTCCCATCGCCCAGCGGATGGCGTCGACGATGTTGCTCTTGCCGCAACCGTTGGGACCGAGGATGGCGGTGATTCCCGACTCGAAATCGAGGGCGACCCGATCGACGAAGGATTTAAAACCCTGGATTTCTACCCGCTTGATCTTCATGGATGAGGAAAAGACGACTCCTGGGCCGGACGGCCGGGATAAATCAAATAGCGTGGCATGTTATCAAGGGGGCCACGGCATGTAAAGATTTTATCCGGTTGCCTTTAATCCGCCTTGGGAGGTATGATTCGGGACATGATCGAATGGCAGGTACAACCTACCGAGGCGGACAATCCCCTGGAATTTCTGACGAATCGCCTTCCCGGTGCGCCGCGCTCCTACCTGCGCCAACTGCTGCGCAAGGGCCGGGTGCGGCGCGACGACGGCCCTCTGGACGAAAGTGCCGTCCTGCGCCCGGGGGATCGTCTTATCCTGCCGGAAAGCGCCCGCCTGCGGCAACTCCTTGCCCTGCCCCCGGCCCCGGTTATTCTTTACGAGACCCGGGAGATGCTGATCGTCGAAAAACCGGCGGGCCTCGCCGTGCACGGCAGCCGGGGGCATGAACAAGACCATCTGCTCGGGCGTATCCAGGCGCTGCTGCAAGAGCGCCGGGCCCCTTACTCGGTGGCACCGGTACATCGCCTCGACCTGGAAACCTCGGGGCCGATCCTCTTCGCCAAGGGACGCCAGGCCGCCGGTCGCCTCGGCCAGCTCTTCATGGACGGGGCCGCCCAGAAAAGCTACCTGGCCCTGGTCGCCGGCAAGCTTGACGGCGCCGGACGGCTGGAGAGCCCGGTGCGCGCCAAGGGCAAGCTCAAGGCGGCGTCCACCGACTACCGGGCGCTGACGGGATTCGGCGACTTCACCCTGGTGGAGCTGGAACTGCTCAGCGGCCGCACCCATCAGATCCGGCAACAACTGGCCGCCGCCGGTCATCCCCTGGGCGGCGACCGGCGTTACGGCGGCCCGACGCCGCCGGGGCTGAGGCGGCTCTTTCTGCACTGTCGGCGACTGGCGCTGCCCGATCCCTTCGGCGGGTCGCACGTCTTGGTGGAAAGCCCACTCCCCGAGGAACTTGTTCAATTCCTGAGCACGTTGGGGGCGAGACCGCCCCAAACCCCTCGCCCAACCACGCCGTAATGGAGCGGCGCGCCTGGCCCGCGAAAGATACCGGATGTATCGTGATTCCATAAGCCGCCGCCAAAGGCGCCGGATCCCCCTGAAGATCGCCTGCATCTACGCGGCCATCGGCACCGTCTGGATCCTCCTCTCCGACCGGGCCCTCTCGGCCCTGGTCGCGGACCCGCTGCTGGCGGCCCGCCTGCAAACCTACAAGGGCTGGTTTTACGTTCTCGCCACCTCCGCCCTCCTTTATCTGCTGGTGCGCCGTCATACCCGGGCGCTCGGCACCCAGTTCGAGGAAATCCGCACCATTTTCGACTCCCTGAACGCCATCGTCTACGTCGCCGACCTGGAAACCTACGAACTCCTCCATCTCAACCGTCTCGGCGAGGATCTGGCCGGAACCCGCGACTGGCGCGGCAAGCGTTGCTTCGAAGTGCTGCAAGCGGACCAGCGGGAGGCCTGCGGCTTCTGCAGCAACAGTCGCCTGGAGACCGGCGGACAGGCCCGCGCCCCCTACACTTGGGTCTTCCGCAATACCCGCAACCAGCGCTGGTACCAGTGCATCGACAAGGCCATTCCCTGGTCCGACGGCCGCCTGGTCCGCCTGGAAATCGCCATCGACATCACCGAAAGCCGCGAGCTCGAAGAGCTCAAGGACCAGATGCTGTCGTCGGTCAGCCATGAAATGCGTACGCCCCTGACCGCCATCCTCGGCTTCACCGAGTTCATGCTGGAACAGGAAGCCTCCGCCGAGGAGCGGCGCGGCTACCTCGAAACCATGCTGCGGGAAGGACAACGCTTGAACCGCCTGATCGACAACTTCCTGCGCCTCGGCCGCCTCAAGTCCCAGCGGGAGAGCCTTTTCCGCGAGCGCCTGCATCCCCGGGAGCTGCTCGCCCCCCTGGCGGAAAAATACGCCCAGGCCTCCCCCCGGCACCCGCTGCGCCTGGAGATCGCTCCCGCAACCGGCCCCTTCTGGGGCGAGGCGGATGACCTCGCCCTAGTTTTAGACAATCTGCTGGCCAACGCCTTTCAGTATTCCCCGAGGGGGGGGGAAATCGTCCTCGGGGCCGAGACCCGGGGGGATGAAGTCCTGCTTTGGGTCAAGGATCCCGGCATCGGTCTGGAACCCGGGGAACTGGAGAGGATTTTCGTCCCCTTCTTCCGGGTCGACAACACTGACCAGCGCCGGACCAGCGGCGTCGGTCTGGGCCTGCCCCTGGCGCGGGAAATCGTCTCGCGCCATCAGGGCCGAATCTGGGTGGAAAGCGCCCCGGGGAGCGGCAGCACCTTCTATGTGGCCCTGCCGGGGGCCGCGGGAACATCGGTCGCGCCGGTCCCGGAAAGTCCGTCCCAGGGCGATTAGCGGTTTCCTTCCGCGCCGAAGCGGGCTACAATTCCCCCCGTGCCCCCCCAGACCCTTAGCCGCCAAACCGGGATTTTCCATGTTCCGCCGCCACCCCACCCTCGCCTTTTATCTCTTGCTGTTATTCTTCGCCGCCGGGGCCACGGCGATCTTCATCGCGACCTTCGATCTCGATCATTATCGCCGCCAATTGGAAGAAACCCTGGCCGCCACCCTGGAGCGCCCCGTCACTTTGGGCCAGGCGCGCCTCTCCTTCGAGCAGGGCGCGGCCCTCGATTTCTCCCGCATCGACATCGGCCCCGCTGCCGACCGCCCGGGCAGTCTGACCGCCGCCCACTTGCTGGTCAAACCCGATCTCCGCGAGGCGCTGCAAGGGCGATTGACCTTCAACGAAATTGTCCTGAGCGAGCCGCGCCTGACCCTGCCCCCCTTCGGCCGCGAAAAGATCGATCCCGCAGCCATCCTCGCTTTGTTCGACCAACTCCGCATCCACGCCCTGAGCCTGCGTAACGCCGCGCTGCTGCAAGAGGCGCCTGATCGCCAAGGTCATCCGCTGCTGCTCCTGTCCGGGGTGGAAGCCGTCCTGAGTGGAGTGAGACCGGGAGGGACGGTGGAACTGGAGAGTTCCGGCAGCCATTGGCATGGGGATCAATCCGCGCCCTTCGGTCTGCGCGGCAACCTGACGTTGGGCGCCGATCCGCGGCGTTGGGAGGATGCGCGGGTCGACCTCGCCCTGGCCCTGGAGCATCTGCCGGCGCAACCGCTGCTGGAGCGTTTTCTCCCCGCCGAGGGGAGACTGAGCACCAGCGGCGCCCTCTCCCTCAACGGCACTGTCCGCGGGACGCTCGATTCGGGTCTGGATCTGCGTTTGGAGCTCAGCGGTGAGGAACTGCGCCTGCACCTGCCGCAGATCTATGAAACACCCCTGCCCGTAGAACAGCTGCATCTCGCCGGCATCCTCGGCCACGCCGAAGAGAGCTGGTCCTTCAAAACCTTCACCCTGCGCATCGATGATCTTGAAGTCAACGGTTCACTGGGGCTGAGCGTCCGCGACGGTCAATCCCGACTGGCCGCCTCGCTGAAAAGCTCGCCCTTGCCGCTGTTGGGTCTGCGCGACCTGCGGCCGCTGCGCGAGGCCTGGCCTGCTGTGGAACGGTTGACCGGCGGTTCGCTGCAGATCCTGAGTCTTGAGATCGACGGCCCGACACCCGGCCCGGGGCGGATGCCCGCCTTTCTTGATGCCCTCAAGGCGCGCCTGCGCCTGAAGGATCTTGGCGCGCGCCTGGACTGGCCCGGCGACCTGAGCGACCTCGCCGCCGAACTCTCCTGGCAGGAGGGGCAACTGCGGGTGGAAACCGGCACGGCGCGACTGAAGGAAGAATCCTTGAATTTCTCCGGAATGGTGGAGAAACCCTGGGAAGAGAACTTCCCGCTGCATTTGGAAGCGAAGACCCTGCTATCGGCCACGGAACTGCTGGCGAAACTTAGCCCCCGGCCGATTCCCGGCTTGACCCTGTTCGGCCCGGTGCCCTTGCGGCTCAACCTCGCGGGCGTTCCGGAGCAGCTGCAAATCGATCTGGCCGCCGATCTGACCCAAGTCGGCGCCGTCTATCGCGGCCAGGTCGAAAAACCCATGGGACAACCGGCCACCCTTTCGCTGCAAGGGGAAATCACCCCCGAGAGTCTGCAGCTCAAGGTCGGGCAACTGCACATGCCCCCCCTCGACCTGCATCTGAGCGGCAGTCTGGCCCGCCAGGGGCAACGCCCCTTCAACCTGGAACTGGAACTCGCCCCTCTCGACCTGGAGCAATGCCGTCCCCAGGTGCCATTTTTGGAAAAGCTCCGGGCCGAGGGTCGAATCGACCTGCGCTATAGCCTGTCCGGCCGCGACGGCAAACTCGAAAAACACCACGGGGTGGCCGGCCTGCAGCAGGTTGGGGTGCACTTGACCCCGGTCATCGCCGATCTCCGGGAGGCCAACGGCGAGATCCTGCTCTATCCCAATCGCGCCGAATCGCGCAATCTGAACCTGAAGCTGGGCGGATCCCCCCTCGCTGTCGATGCGAAAGTCGCCGACTTCCGCCAACCGGCGGTGGAGATCGAGGTCAAGGGGGACTCGATAAGGGCCGACGACGTCATCTTTCCCAACAACCGCGCCTTCCTGCGGCGCCTCAACGGCCATCTGCGCATCGACGGTAAGGGCATCCTCTTCGACCCGGTACAGGTGCGCCTCGACGGAGGCACCGAGGCAACGGTCCGGGGCACGGTCACCTTCGCCATCCCGGAAGTTCGGCTGGACATCGACGCCCCCTACGGCAACATCGATGAGGTCATCGCCCTCTGGAAACACCCCGAAGGGGCTCTGCCCGAGCCCCCTCCCAAGGAGAAAGGGAAAACCCGACTGCTGATCTCCGCCGCCGCTCATCGCGGGCAGTTGGGCAATCTGCGCTTTCAAGAGGCCCGCGGCGAGATCAGTCTGCGCGACGGCGTGTTGACCATCTTTCCCTTAAGCTTCCGCTCGGGCGAGGGGCTGTGCGAGGGCCATGTCGCCGTCGACTCCTCGGTGGGCTCGCCCCCTTTGCTGAAAATTTCCGGGCATCTGAACAATTTCGACGCCTCGGCCATCTACCACGAGATGTTACGTCGCAAGGGGCTGGTCAGCGGTCTTCTGCAAGGGGATTTCTATCTTGAAGGGCGGGCGGGAAAAACCTTTCTGGAAAGTTCGACGGGAGGGATCGCCTTTACCGTCAGGGATGGGGTGCTGCGCAAATTCCAGATCCTCTCTAAGGTGTTCTCCCTCTTCAACGTTTCGCAGATTCTCTCCCTGAAGCTGCCCGACATGGACACCGCGGGAATGCCCTTCAGCCTGGTGCGCGCCAGCGTCAAGCTGGACCAGGGGATCCTTTCCACCGAAGACCTTTTCATCGACAGCACCTCGATGAATCTCTCCCTGGTCGGCAGTCTGAACCTGCGCGAGGAGACTCTCGACATGGTCCTGGGGGTCAAGCCGCTGCAGCTGGTCGACCAGATCGTCACCAACATCCCCCTCGCCGGTTGGCTTCTCGCCGGCGAGGAAAAGGCCCTGATCACCGCCCATTTCACCATCACCGGCAAAAGTGACGCACCACAGGTCATGGTTGTTCCCGTAACTTCCGTTTCGGAAAAGGTTCTGGGCATCTTCAAGCGGGTCTTCGGCCTTCCCGGCAAGGTCGTCTCCGATGTCGGCGAGCTTTTCAAATCCTCCCCCAGCCCCGCGCCCGAGACACAAAGAAATTGACCGGCCGCGGGCAAGATCTTAAGATTACTCGGCTAAGCGCCGCCGTCATCCCCCTTCTTCCGACCAGGAGCATCCTATGCGCCGCCTTTTGCTCATCCTCATTCCCATCATCACTTCAACAACGGCCTGGGCACAGCTTGATGGCGAGAACCTGCTGCAAATCCGCCCCCCGGAATATCAGATCAGCCTTCAGGAACGGCAGGGGCAGAGAATCGTGACCGAAATGATCCCGGCCAAGGAAACCGCGGACAACTGGTCGGAGCAGGTCACGACCCAGATTTTTTTGGGTACCGACGTGACCCCGGCCCAGTATCAGGAGTTCAGCGCACAGGAATGGCGCATCTCCTGTCCCGATGCCCGCCTGCTCCCGGGAACCGAAGGCAAGGACAACGGCTATCCCTTCTCCCTCTGGATCCAGGCCTGCCCCCGCGATGCCCGTACCGGCCAGCCGGAATACGCCTGGTTCAAGGCGATCCGCGGCCAGGACAACCTCTACGTCGTACGCAAATCCTTCCGCTTCGAACCCAGCGAAGAACAGATCAAGACCTGGGTGCATTATCTGCGCTCGATCCGGGTCTGCGATCCGCGCCGCCCCGACGCCCCCTGCCCGCAAACCGGGGACAACAGCAAACCCGCCGCTCCGGCCAGACCCTAGGCGCGAGGCGACAGGCCCATGGCGAAAAAAACCGGGGATGCGGTCGCGCCGCGCCAATCGACCGACGTCGAAGGCACCAGCGCACGCCGGGTCCTGGCGCTGAGCCTGCTGCTCAGCGCCCTGGCGGCGACCGCTTGCTACAACTACCTGCTCTTTCATTCGCTGGCCGAACTTTACGCTATCGTTATTGCCTGCGGCATCTTCATCATTGCCTGGAACGCCCGGCGCCATTACCACAACGACTATCTCCTCTTCATCGGCATCGCCTATCTCTTCGTCGCCGGTTTCGATACCCTGCATATGCTGGGCTACCACGGCATGTCGATTTTCAGCGCCCCCCCCGGCTACAATCTTGGCCCGCAGCTTTGGCTGACGGCGCGCCTGCTTGAAGCCGGCGCCTTACTGCTGGCCCCACGCTTCATCCGCCGGCCGCTGCGGACGGGACCGGTCTTCAGCGGCTATCTGCTCTTTTCCGCGCTGGCGCTCTGGTCGATTTTTATCGCACGAAACTTCCCGGACTGCTTCACGCTCGAATCCGGCCTGACCCCCTTTAAGGTCATCATAGAATATGTGATCATCGTCCTTCTGCTGCTGGCATTGTCGCACCTGATCCTATACCAAAACCGCCTTGACCGACGGGTCTACCGTCTGCTTTTCGTTTCGATTCTGCTCACCGTGGCCTCGGAGCTCTGCTTCACCCTCTACATCAGCCACTACGGCTCCTCCAACCTGGTCGGCCACCTGCTCAAGATCGTCAGTTTCACCCTGATCTACTACGCCATCATCGACACCGCCCTGCGCCGCCCCTTCGCCCTGCTCTTCCGGGACTTGAAGGAAGGCCAGGACAGCCTGCTGGCGGCGCAGCTGGCCGCGAAACTCGGCAGCTGGTCATGGCGACCGGCGACCGGGGAAACGCGCTGGTCGAAAGAGACCTATCGCCTGTTGGGTCAGTCCGGGGAAGCCTCCCCCCCCGGATTCGACCGCCTCATCGCCGCCCTCGATCCCCGCGACCGGACCCCGGCTCGCCAGGCCGTCGAAGCGGCGCTGCAAGGCACCCCCTTACGCATCGAAGCCTGCCGGGCCGAATCCGGGGTGACCCCTGTCCATCTACGCATCGAAGGAGACTGGGAACTGGATGGCGACGGTTCCCCCCTGCTGGCGGGAATCATCCAAGACATCAGCGAAGCGGTAGCGGCGGAAGAGCTGCGCCGGGAGATCGACAGCATCACCCGCCACGACCTGCGCACCCCCCTGACCCCGATCATCGGCATCGCCGAAGTGCTGGCCCTGACCGGCAAGAATCTCACCGACGAACAGCGCGA
>DIVU01000042.1 GCA_002423365.1 Desulfuromonadaceae bacterium UBA6124
TCCCGGGCGATGGCCAAGGCGTCGGTCAACGCCAGGCGGGTCGGGGCAGGGGGGCCGAGGTAGCAATGCCGACAGCGCAGGTTACAGGCGTGCGTCAGCTGCAGTTCCAGATAGCGCAGCGAGGGGGTGGCGCCGGTGGCGACGGTGTTTGTCGCCGGCTCGGCCCGGGGGAGGATCTCCAGCAGCCCTTCGGCCAGGGCGTAGGCGACAAACTCATGACCGTCGGTCAGTTCGCCGCCCCGCTGGGAGCCGTCGCAGCGGACGAGAAATTCCAATCCCGCCTCGTCGAGTTCATAGAGTTCGTCGCGGCCGCGATGGTAGAGGAAGGGCTGCTCCAGGCGCTTGAGGGAGGCTGAGGGTGTCAGGCGTAAAAAACCGTCGATCCAGGGCAGGTCAGACATCGTCGATGGTCGCCAGGTCGGCGTCGGTCAACCGGCGGCTTTGCAGAAGCAGGACCAGAAGCCGGTAGCCTCCGCAGGGAAGGCTGTCGGGAATGGGTGGGTGGGCCTGGAAGTCGCAATCGGCAGCGCGAAATTCGCAACGGCCGCAGATTCGTTCATCAAGCCCGGACATATGCCCGGTGGGGGGGATCGGAAATGTCCCCTCGGGCAACCCGGCGCGCGGCAACCGGCCTCGGCCGACCAGGGCCGCCACCGTCAATGCTCCTTGACAGGCCAGGGTCTCGGCGGTCCCGATACGGTAATAGGGACAGTGTTCTCGGCACAGGTAGTCTGCGAAATCGCTGCTCGGCATGGTGAAAAAAAGAGCCGACGGCGGAAGCGTCGGCTCAGGGTTTCAGGGGGTTATTGGCAGGATTTGCTGCATTTGCACAGCCCGTTGGCCTCGCGTTTCACCTTTCTGATCTTCATGACGGTCTCCTTTCGTGGCAGGGGTACGGTTATGAAATCAGTCTAGCGTCCCAGCCTCCCCTGTCAATCCGCGTCCGGTTATTTGGCCGGAACGAATTCCAGGGCCGCCGAGTTGATGCAGTAGCGCTTGCCCGTCGGCTTCGGGCCGTCGTCGAAGACGTGGCCGAGGTGGGCGTCGCAACGGGGGCAGAGAACTTCGGTGCGGCGCATGAAAAAGGAGTTGTCCGGGGCGGTGGCGATATTTTTTTCGGCGATGGGGGCGGAGAAGCTCGGCCAGCCGGTCCCCGAATCGAACTTGTCCTCGGAGCGGAAGAGGTCGAGGCCGCAGCAGACGCAGGCGTAGATGCCGGCATCGTGGTTGTTCCACAGGTGCCCGGAGAAGGCCTTTTCCGTCCCCGCCTCGCGGGTGACGTGATATTGCAGCGGGGAGAGCTGCTGGCGCCATTCGGCCTCGGGTTTGCTGATTTTTTCCGTCATGACGTAGGATTCCTCGGTCGCTGAAAAGATTTCGATCGATTGCGCCGCCGCTGGGAGCGCTCCCGCCAGCAGCAGAAAAAGACAGAGGATGTGAGGCATGTGACCTCCGCGCGACTTTTAGACGAGGATCAGGTTGGGCAGTTCGTCCGTATCGTCGGTTTTTTTCGGGAAATGCGCTTCGAGCAGGTCGCCGCAGCGGGTAATGGCGGCACACAGGGCCTCGCAGGTGCGGCCAGAACGGATACCTTCGGTCACGATATGGACGATTTCGTCCCAGGTTTCCTTCGGCACTTGCTTGTTAATGCCCCGATCGGCGAGGACGAAGACCCGGTGTTCGAAAAGAGAGACGAGGATCAGAATTCCGGTTTCGTCCCGGGTGTGATGCAACCCCTGCTCGATGAAAGAGACCAGGGCCTTTTCCTCCACTTCGGCGGCGATTTCTCCGGGATGGATCAGCCGCCGTTTAAGGTCGGGGAGGCGGCGGAGCAGGCATCGAAAGGGGAAGAACAGCAGCAGGAAGAGAGCGAGAAAGACCCACAGCGACGAACCGGCGAAGGCCCAACTGAGGGTGGTTGCCGTGGCCAAAGAGAAGAACCCGGCGCCGACGAACTCGGCCTGAGGGTAATCGTAGGATTCGTCCACCACCAGCGGCACGATCTCGCCGCTGGTGCGGCTCTCGGCGTCGCGCACGGCCGCTTCGATACGCTCTTTTTCGGCGTCGCTGAAAATCGTTTGGACAGTCAGTCTGGGCATGAAAAAACCTTTGTAAAAGCGGCTCTTGCCCGCTCCTTGCGGTCGCTAGAGCTCGCAGAGTTCGCGGAGAAAGACAAAATCATCGTTGCTTTTCCTCAGCGATCTCGGCGAGCTCAAGTGAGCGCAGCGAACAGGCGCGAGGCCAAAGTTGATTGTATCACCAGCTTCCCGACGAGCCGCCGCCACCGAAACCGCCGCCGCCGAAGCCGCCGAAACCTCCACCACTGCCCCCGCCGCCGAAGGGCGGGCCGCCGATCCAGAAGCCGCCCCGGCGCCGGTGATTGGCCGAACCGCCGAGCAGCATCAGGCCGGGGCCGAGAAAGAACAGCAGCGCGAGAATCCCCCAGGGATTATCCTTCTTTTTCCGGCCGGTGCGGCCGGTTCCCTGATATTCGCCGCGCACCGCTTCGGCCATGGAGGCCACCCCGGCAACCACACCGCCGTCGAAATCCCCCTCTTTGAAACGTGGGGTGATTTCATAATCGATGATGCGCCCGGCCAGCAGATCAGTGAGCCGTCCTTCCAAGCCGTAGCCGACCTCGATGCGCACCTTGCGCTCGGTCTTGGCCACCAGCAGCAAGGCACCGTTATCCTTGCCCTTCTGACCGATGCCCCAGCTTTCCGCGACCTTGATGGCATAGCCTTCCAGGGACTCGCCTTCGAGGGAGAGGATGGTCAGCACGGCGAGCTGGGTCGAATCGCTCTTCTCGAAGTTTTCGAGGAACTGTTCGAGTTTGAGTCGGGTGCCGGGGGAAAGGATCCCGGCGCGGTCGACCACATATCCGGTCGCCGGCGGCACGTCGAGGGCAACTGCCGGCAGGGGGAACAGTAGCAGCACCATTGCCGGCAGTATTTTAAACAACCAGGCCATCGGCTAGAACTGCACCTTGGGGGCGGTCGCGGCGCCGGCATCGGCTTTGAAAGGCTCCTTGCGCTCCAGCTTGAGCAGCCAGTTGTTGGTCAGGCTGTTGGGGAAGGTGCGGATCGAGGTGTTGAAAACCTGCACCGTCTCGTTGAAGCGTTGCCGGGCGACGTTGATGCGGTTTTCCGTCCCTTCGAGCTGGTGTTGCAGGTCGAGGAAATTCTGATTGGCCTTAAGGTCGGGATAGCGCTCGGCCACTACCAGCAGCCGCGAGAGGGCGCCGGAAAGTTCCCCCTGGGCGGCCTGGAAGTTTTGCACGGCGGCCGGATCGGCCAGATCCTTGGCGGAAAGGTTCACCTGCCCGACCTTGGCGCGGGCCTCGGTGATCGCTTGCAGGGTCTCTTTTTCGTGGGCGGCGTAGGCCTTGACCACCTCCACCAGGTTGGGAATCAGGTCGGCGCGGCGTTGATAGGTGGCCTCGACGTCGGCCCAGGCGGCGAAGACCGCTTCCTCGTTCTTCTGAATCTGATTATAGCCGCAGCCGGAGAGGGCGGGCAGGACGAGAGCCGCAACGAGCAACAGCAGGAACAGGTGTCTGGACATGGGATGACTCCTTGATGAAAAGGCAAGTGGTGGAAATTGCGTTGGACGACACTATAATCGTCGCCTGCCGGGTTGTAAAGGCTGCGGCCGGCACGAGCCGGTCACGGCCTGTGTTGCTCGAGCAGGCTGAACATCCGGCTGAAATTGACCGGCTTGGAAAGGTAGTCGTCGGCTCCGGCGGCGAGGCAGCGTTTGCGGTCTTCATCGAAGGCATGGGCCGTCAGGGCCACGATCGGAATGTGCCCGCCCAGCTCCTGTTCCCGTTGCCGGATTGCGGTCGTTGCCGACAAGCCGTCGAGTTCCGGCATCTGCACATCCATCAGGATCAGGTCGATCTCCCCCTGTCCCCAGATTTCCAGGGCCTGGGTGCCGTTTTTGGCCAACGTCACCCGGTACCCTTTTTCGACAAGAACCAGTTGCAACAGCCGCTGGATGATCGGGTCGTCCTCGGCCAGCAGAATGCGCAGCCCTTTTTTTTCGACGTTTCCTGTGGCGACGGTATGGGCCGATGCGGGACCTGCGGCCGGTTCCGCTGCCGATAGCTCGATTGCCGGGGCGATCCGCAGCGGCAGCTGGATGGTAAAGGTACTGCCCCGTCCGAGCTCGCTGCGCGCAGAAATCTGTCCGCCCATGAGCTCCACCAGACGGCGGCTGATGGCCAGGCCAAGGCCGCTCCCCCCGTAGCTGCGATTGAAGCTGCTGTTGACCTGTACGAAACTTTCGAAGATCTGTTCGAGTTTTTCGGCCGGGATGCCGATCCCCGTATCGCTCACATCGATTCGGAAGAGCCGCTGCTGGTTATTGACAGCTCCGTCATCCGCCATCGATACGACCACGCGGATCGAACCCTTGTCCGTAAACTTGAGGGCGTTGCCGACGAGGTTGAAGAGCAGCTGGCGCAGGCGGTCGCCGTCGCCGATGACGGTCTCTGCGCCGTCGATCCGAAACTCAAGGTCAAGAGCCAAATTCTTCTGCGCTGCCGGCAGGGCAAAAATGTCCACCGCCCCTTGCAGGCAGCGGCGGAGATTGAAGGGGGCCTGGGCGATGTCCATCTTGCCGGCTTCGATGCGGGAAAAATCGAGAATGTCGTTGATGACGCGCAGCAGGGTCTCCCCGGAAATTTTCGCCCGTTCCCGATATTCTTCTTGGCGGGGAGCCAGGTTGGTTGCGCCGAGCAGCTCGAGCATGCCGAGCATGCCGGTCAGGGGGGTGCGGATTTCGTGGCTCATGTTGGCGACGAAGTCGCTTTTGGCCCGGTTGGCCGCTTCCGCCTCCTGTTGCGCCCGCCGCAGCTCCTCTTCGGCGCGCACCCGGGCGGTAATGTCGGTGAACGCCGCCACCGCGCCCACCGGTTTGCCGTCCGGACCCGGCAGGGGGACGGCATTGCCAACGACGGAAACCCGGTCACCGTCGGCAAAGACGATATCCTCCTCGAAATCGCGGATGACTTCGCCGGTTCCGGCCCGCTGCAGGGGGAGCTCGTGGGGCGCCAGCTCGCGGCCTTGGTGGAAGACCCGGAAGTGAGAGACCGGCGCTTCGGGGTTACTCTTGGAGGTATTGGTTCCCGGCGGCAGCCGCAATAGTTCGTAGGCGGCGCGATTGCCGGTAATGAACCGGCACGACGAGTCCTGGCTGATCAGCACCGCGGCGGGAACCGCATCCATGATCGCCTCCAGTTCCATGGCCCGTGCCCGTTCCCGCTCGACATTTTGCCGCAGCCCCTCTTCGTAGCGTTTGCGCTCGGTGATGTTCTCGAAAAGGATGGTGACGAAGCCCGGCTGCGCGCTGTACGCCGCTACGTCGAACCAGCGGCCCGTCGGGGTGAAGTAGAGTTCGAATTTCTCGGGAATCCCGGTTGTGGCGACCCGACCGTAGGCGGCAAACATCTCGGGATGGGCGTCTAAAACCCCGGGAATGATCTCGCTAACCTTTTTGCCGACGACATCAACGAAGCCGCTCATCCTTTCGAAAGCCCGGTTGGCTTCGAGGTATTCATAGTCGACGGGCCGACCCTGCTCATCGAAGATCATTCGGCAGCGGCAGAAGGCATTGATTTGGTTGTCGAACAGCGACCGGTACCGTTCTTCGCTCTCGCGCAGGGCCAGTTCCATCCGTTTGTAGCGGGTCGTTTCCCGCAGGGAGAAGACCAGCCCTTCGACGACGCCGGCGGCATTCTTGGCCGGGGTCAGACTCCAGTCCCAATAGGTTACCCCCCGTTCGGGCTGGTCGGGAAACTCGAAGGGCTTGTCTTTGAAAAATACCGCCTCGCCGGTCTCCCTGACCCGGTGGAAGATGACTTCGTTCTCCGCATTCGGATAGAGCTCGAAATGGTTCTTGCCGATCATCTCTTCCGGAGTCATCCGGCAGGTCTCGGCATAGGCGGGATTGACCGCCATGAAACGGAAGTCGGTGTCGAGGTAGACCAGCATGACGTCGGTGGCCTTCATGATTTCGGCCAGGATGCGCTTATCCTGGTTCAGCACCTCGGGATTCGTTTTGAACAGAGTTTCTTCGCCCACTTGGCACACCCTCTGAAAATCTTCAATTGTTCTTCGCACATTTAACGGATTCGGCCCGGCCCGATATCTGCAAATATACTCGAAGCCCTGAGAAGGACAAGGAGAACTCTTTTTTTGGGGGGATTCGGCGCTGCTCGGCGGCCGTTTTCGGCACGGCCGAATCGATTTCGCTCCGCCCGCGCGGACGGGTGGGGTAAGGTCCCCGCTCGACCATCCGCCACGTCGCCGAGTCCGCCGCCACCGTTATTCCTCGGCCTGGAGGACGGCGCGGGCGGACATGATGACGCGATAGGCCGAGCGCAACAGGATCGACAGCAGGCCGAGCGCAACGAGCAGGTCCGGCCAGCCGGAACCGCTGATCCCGACCGCGCCGGCCGCCAG
>DIVU01000038.1 GCA_002423365.1 Desulfuromonadaceae bacterium UBA6124
ATCTGGAAAAGGGCGCCCTGCCTCTGCAGGCCGCGCCCAATCGTTTGACGGTCGCCACCTTCCCGCAAGGAGAGCTGGCGGGTGGGCGCATGCACCTCGCCGATCTGCGCGCCGCCTTCGCAGAGGGCGGGCCGGCCCTGGCGACCCGAATCCGCTTCGAGGGGATCGACCTCGCGCAGCTTTCCCGGGAACTGGATTGGGCGCCCCTATCCGGCCGTCTCAACGCCGATCTCGGCGAAATCCGTTATGCCGACAAAACCCTGAGTTCCGCCGGAACGATCCACGCCGAACTCTTCGGCGGCACTCTGGATATCGCGAAAATCCGTGTGCGGGATCCTCTCTCCCGCTATCGCACCCTCTACGGCGACATCGAGTTTGCCGGCATCGACCTGCAACAACTCACCCAGACCTTCGAATTCGGCGAAATGAATGGCATCCTCGACGGGCATATCCGTGACCTGCGCCTCTTCGGGACAACCCCCTCGCACTTCAGCGCCGAATTGAGCACCCGCGAGGACGGGCGGCGCAACATCAGCGTCAAAGCCCTCAAGAACCTCAGCATCCTCAGCCAGGGCGCGCTCGCGGAAGCTCTCTCCCAGGGCATCTACCGCTTCATCGACTTCTACCGCTACCAGAAACTCGGGATACACTGCACCCTGAGCAACGACAGCTTCCGGCTGCGCGGCACGGCCCGGGAGGGGGAGGACTCTTACCTGGTCTACGGCGGTCTGTTGCCGCCAAAAATCGACATCATCGCTCCGGAGCGGGCCATTTCCTTCAAGGAGATGCTCAAACGGATGAGCCGCCTCGACCGCACCGCCCGTTGATTTTTATCGGATGCGGCCTATAATGCCGGTGGAAGAATTTTCGGGATCTTTCCGCCCCAAGAGGCGGAGATCCCCAACCGAAGGGAGCATATCCATGAACAAACTGCGTTATCTCGCGTTGCTGGCGGCGGTGGCCGTCGTCTCCTGCGTGACCATCAACATCTATTTCCCTGCCGAGGAAGTGCGCGGCGCCGCCGACAAGATCGTCAACGAAGTATGGGGAGAACGCGCCGGGGAAGCCGCCCCCGCCGAACCACCTCAGGAGAAGCCGAGCAGCTTCCTGCGTCTGGGATCGGCATCGGCCTACGCGGCCCAGGACATCGACGTCAGCACCCCGGAAATCCGCGCCCTGCGCGAGGCGATGAAAGCCCGGGCGACGGCGCTCTTTCCCTACCTGGACGGCGGGCAGGTCGGCGTCGGCCATGACGGCCTGCTCAAGCTGCGCACCATCGATGGGCTCGACCTGAAATCACGGGGGGAAGCGACACGCCTGGTGGAGGCCGAGAACAGCGACCGGCAGCGCCTCTACGGGGAAATCGCCCGGGCCAACGGTTTTCCCGACCAGGCCGCCGAGGTCCAGGCGGTCTTCGCCGAATCCTGGCGCGCCCAAGCCGCGCCGGGTTGGCTGCTGGAAGACGTAAGCGGCGGCTGGACAAAAAAATAGCCGCGACACCGACGACAAAGGCCGCGTTCCATGGGAGCGCGGCCTTTGTCCTTATCGCCGGTTGTGGCATTTAAAAAACTAGGATTGATCCTCAACGGGAAAGATGCGCACCTTGCCGGTACCCCGCCGAAGCAGGCCCAACTCTTCGGCGGCGGCGCGGGAGAGATCGATGCTGGGGGTTTTACGCGGGCGGCAACGGTCGTTGATGGTGACCGTTACTTCCCGGCCGTTGGCGGGATTGACGACACGAACCCGGGTGCCGAAAGGCAGATGGGCATGGGCGGCGGTGAGTTTCTCGTGGCGGTAGACGGCCCCGGAGGCGGTGCGGCGCCCGGCGAAATGCTTGGCGTAATAGGTGGCGAGAGCGGATTCCCCCTTGGCGGCGGGCTTACTTCCCGCGCCCCAGGCGCCATCGGAAGTCGGCGCCAGACTCAGCAACGCCGCCAGCAGGCAGGGCAAAAGGGCCTTCCGGAAAGCCCGGTGGATCAGGTCATTCGTTCGCATAGCATTCTTTTACTACAGTTCGAGAAATTTCGACAAGAAGATTTCGCGGATGCCCTTGCCGGGTCCGGGGGACTACCTCAGCGCACCACCACTTCGACCCGGCGGTTGCGGGCCTCGGCGACTTCGTCGGCGGTGGGGAACAAGGGATTGCCCTCGCCGTGGGAGGAAACCTGGATGGATTCGGCGGCAATCCCCTGGCCCGCGAGCAGTTCGCGGACCGCCTCGGCCCGTTGCAGGGAAAGAGCGGCGTTGTAGTCGGCTTCGCCGGCGCGGTCGGTGTGGCCGATGACCAGAACATCCTGGGAATCGCGCTCCTGGGCGGCGCGGAGGATGTCGTCGAGCCGTTGCCGCGACTCGGCGGTGAGGTTGTTGGAATCGAATTCGAAGTAGAGGAGATAACTGACTGGCGCCAGAGGTTGCGCGGCCAGGGCGGCGGCGAAGAGCGCGCGCTCTTCATCGGAAAAGGGCGCGGGGGCTCCGGGCGAGGTCCGACGATCGCCAAGATGCAGCGCCTGCCCTTCGCGGTCGAGGACCGCCTCGCCCCCTTCGTTACTGACCTTGAGGGCGCCGACCCGGCCGGAGTCGTCCGGGGTCAGCACGATGAGGTTGTCTTTTCCGGCGCACCCGCTCACGGCGACCATCAGCGACAAACCGATGCAGAGTCCATGAATCCGCTTCATAACATCCCCCTGATGATTTATTCGTCGCCGCCGAAACGGGCCATGAAGTTGGTATCCTTGAGCATGCTGATGGTCCCCGACGGGGTGTCGAGACTGACCGCGTGAGGCGCCAGTTTGCCCAGCAGACCGGAGAGATAGACGAAGGTTCCCTGCTCCATGCGCAGTTGCAGGGCGTATTTGTTCTGCGCCGGGGAAAAATCGAACTTGTCCAGGGCCAACCGGCTCATCGGCCCCATGGAGAGCAGGGTGTTGTCTTCGAGGAGGATCCCCACCGCGCCGTCGGAACCGGTCAGCAGGGTGTCGTTGAGATAGACCTTCATGTTCGGAAAGGCCGGTTTGAGGGCACCGGCGCGCTGAATGGAGACCATGCCGCTGGTCCCCTTGACCCGACCGATATGCGCCGGTTCGGTCTGCGCCGCGGCGAAAGCGCCCAGCAAAAGCATGGCCGTACAGAAGAAAAGGATTTTTTTCATCGTCAACTCCAGCCGTAAAAAAACCTGTCGATCGGGACGTGCCACTTTAATCTATAAACGACTTCCGCCCCGCGTCAATCGCTTGCGCGCCCCAGTTCTTCCGGCGCCGACCACGGACCCCAAACCATGCCCTATGCCCTGCTCGCCGATCTCGCCCTGTTGAGCCATCTCGGCTTTATTCTTTTCGTGCTTTTCGGCGCCTTCGCCGTCCGCCGTTGGCCACGGCTGGCCTGGCTGCACCTGCCCGCCGCCGCCTGGGGGACGCTGGTGGAACTGACGGGCTGGTTCTGCCCCCTCACCGACCTGGAAAACCACTGGCGCCGCCTGGCCGGTCAAGCCGGTTACGCCGGCTCCTGCATCGACCGCTACCTGACGGCGCTGATTTACCCCGACGGGCTGAGCCGTTCGCTGCAGATCATCCTCGGCCTGGCGGTCCTCGTCATCAATCTGACTCTCTACGTCGGGCTGATCCGCGCGCGGCATCGGGAAGCCCCCTAGCCGCCGTGCAAAAAGGCTTTGAGCAGGGCGCATTGTTCCGCCGTCATCTCCCGGAATTCGACCCCGATCCCCGGCAGACCGTCGCTCTTCCCCCCCCAGGGGCGACACCAGCAGACCCGAGCGGCAAAGTCCTGCCCGTGTCCGGGAAAGCGCACCCAGAGGGATGCGCCTACCTCCCAGGCTCGCGCCGAATAGAAGAAGGCGCCGCGACAGGAGAGGTTGATCGAGACCGAGGCCTCGGTCTCGGCGAACTCGGGCGTGGCGGCGAGCCAGGCGGAGACGTGTTCTTCCCGGCGCTCTTCCTCGCGCAGGGGCCGGGCGGGAAAGGTGCGGCACTGGCCGAGGAATTCCTCCAGGCTGACGGAGCCGCTCAGGGAACTGATGCCGTGCAAGGTGCCGTCCGCGTCCGGCTTCACCCGCAAAAAGGGGTAGATGTTCTCCAGCCGCCGCAACTGCTGCTTGAGTTCGGCCTCGGCCTTCATGGAAAAGCGGATGTCGGCGATAACCCCCTGATAGGCGGTCCTCCCGTCCATCAGCGCGATCAGGCCCCGCAGATCCTCGGCCCGAGAGCAGACAACCCCGCGTGCCGTCAGCTCGTCGCGGCAGAGATCCTCGGTCTTCCGGTCCCGGATCAACAGCAGGATGCGCAGTGCTTCGGGCGGAGGAGCAACCGTCATGTCGTCATTCGTCTCCCAGAATCAGGTCAGGGATGGAAAAGCATCCCAATACTTAATTAGCAGGGGTCCGGTGGGAAAAGCAAGAAAATCATCCGGGATGATCCTACCCGGGGAATCCGGAAAGATCTCTGAAATCCATGAGCAGAGCCAGGGGGATAAAGGTGTCGACTTCGTTGCGGGGGGCGCCGAGCAGGCCGGCGGTGAACTCGCCGAAAAGCTGCATTTCCGCCGCGAAGGCGCGGCGGAAGCTCCAGCGCAACTCGGGCAGGGCGAGGGGATCGGCGTCGACGAAGTTGAGGGTGCACCACTCGTCGGAAAAGCTCTCGCCGGAAAGGTCGATGTTGGGCAGGCCGTGCAGGCGGCAGGTCATGGGGCGCCAGGCGTAGACCAGGCAGCAGCCGTCCTCCCCGAGGAGCGGGCAGGGGGTCGCATCCTCTTCGGGCATTTCGGTCCAGGCTGCGTCGGGCAAATGGTTGAGCAGGTAGGGGGGGCCGAAGCCGGGCCAGCGTTCTTGCAGTTCGTTCAGCCGCGCCCGCGCCTTGGCCAAGACCGGCGTCCGCACCGTCTCCGGCAGCAGCTCGAAACCCCAGCGCAGCAGGGCGGCGTCCATCAGCGTGATGTCGAAGAGCCCCCGGCAGCAACCGGAGCAGCCCGGCCGGCACTGAATGTGCCGACCGGCGGTCTCCATGCAGCGGGAAAACCAGGCGTCCACCGTCTCCAGCAGCGCCCGGTAGTCGTCGAGGATGGCGGAAAGTTCCCTCAACGCCGTTTCTTCTTCTCCTGCTGCTTTTTCATCAACTCGCCGAAGGTGCCCATGCCCCCCCCGGAAGACGAGGGAATGTACTGGCGAAAATCCTCCTCGGGCTCGGCTTCGGCGGCCCCTTCCCCGCCGGGGAGAACGAGGGAGACGCGGCGCGCCTCGGCATCGATCTTCTCAATTTTCACGGTCAGGCTTTGACCTTCCTTGACCGCCTCGCGGGGATGGCTGATGCGCTTGCCGCCGCCGAGCTTGGAGATGTGCACCAGCCCGTCGATCCCCTCGCCGAGAACAACAAAGGCGCCAAAGGGAGCGAGGCGCACGACCTTGCCGGTGAGGACCATGCCTTCGAGAAATTTGTCGGCGACACTCCGCCAGGGATCGGCCTGGGCCTCCTTGAGGCTGAAGGAGAAGCGGTTGGTTTCCCAGTCGAGGCTTTTGACGGCGACCTCGACCTGCTGACCGATGGAGAGGACTTCGTTGATATCCTCGACCCGCCCCCAGGCCACTTCGGAGATGGGGATCAGGCCCTCGATGCCGCCGATGTCGACGAAGGCGCCGAAGGGCTTGAGCTGGGTGACGACGCCGGGAACGGACATCCCCTCACGCAGGGTCGTGCGCAGCGTTTCGCGCTGGTGACGCTGTTCTTCTTCGAGGATCGCCCGGTGGGAGACCACCACATTGCGTCCCCGCTCGGCGTATTGGGAGATCTTGAAGGAGAGGGTTTTGCCGATGAACTGGCCGGGATCTTCGGTGCGGCGCAGGGCCATCTGCGAAAAGGGGCAGAAGGCGCGGGTGTTGCCGGCGAGTTTGACCTCGTAGCCCCCCTTGATTTCCTTTTCCACCGTCCCTTCGACGGGGATGCCGCTACGCCAGGCCTCTTCCAGCTGGGCGTTGCCGGAGCCGGAACCGCCGCCGAGCCGGGTGGTGAAGCGCAGTTCGCCGCCGGCGCGGGAGAGAAAGTAGGCGGTCACCACATCCCCCTCGGCGACCTTCAGGTTGCCTTCGGCATCGAGCAGCTCCTTCCGGTCGAGCACCCCTTCCCCCTTCTGCCCGACATCCAGAAAGACCCAATCCTTGGTGATGCTGAGAACCGTCGCCTCGACCTTCTTTCCCGGCTCCAGCTTGCTACCGCCGCCGGAAAAACTCTTCTCGAACAGTTCGGCGAAACTTTCCTCGCCCGTCTCTTCCCTGTCGTCCATCTCGTCAACCATCGCCCATATCCTTTTTTAGTAAATTTACCGCCGGAACTCGCGCCCCGCCGGACCTGCCCGGGGATTGTACCCGCCTTCGACCCCGCGACACAAGCACTACCTGGCGCAAAGGGACGTTCCCCCCAGAATGCCCCGCAGCACATAGAGGGCGGCCGTTTCCGGGTCTTGGCTGGGGAAGATTTCCGCCCCGTCCACCCCGAGGAAATATTCCCCCTCCAGGGCGAAATGCCCGGCCAGCACCCGTTCGAGCTGGGCCAGGTTCGTATGGCGAATCTTGCGCACGTAGGAATCGGGCTCGGCCTGCTTCCCGCGGAAAAATCGGGATCGCGGGTTCAGCAGCATGATGATGACCCGGCCGCCGGGACGGAGCACCTGGGCGATTTTGGCGATGGC